>JAAUYW010000070.1 GCA_014804915.1 Desulfovibrio sp.
ACGCCCTGTAAAAGATAGCCCCAGCTTGGTTCAGAAGCATAAGCTGGGGCGAAAGTTGTAACTCTACCGGCAATCGCATTGAGGAGCGCTGTAACGCGCCGCGCTCAGCCCGGCCTGTGCGGAAACACTCGCCGGGTTGCCTCGTTTAAATAGCCATTCACTACGAAAATTGCAAGCCCGGGCAAGGCATTTGCCAGACTTTTGCCTGCGATTGCGATTGCAGGCTCCATGACGTAAAATCAGGCTCATGCAATCCACGCCAATGCTAGTCTATGTTACTGTGCCGGATCGGGAAACCGCTTATGAGCTTGCGCAAGACGCAGTGGCGAGCGGAGTTGCCGCCGGAGCCAATATTTCAGGGCCCTGCCATTCGGTTTATCGCTGGCAGGGCAAGGTAAAATCCGCTCCGGAATGGCAAATATTTTTCCAGACCAGCGCATTTGACGCGCTTGCCAGCCATCTGGCCAGGCTGCATCCCCACATTACGCCCTGCATCATCGGCATGAAGCTGGACGCCGGCCTGCCCGCGTTCCTGGAGTGGATCGCGGATTCTGGAGCCGGCAAATGCTGACCGCGCTAGTTTGCGGCCAGAACGCGTCGGCAGGCCCAGGCCTCCAGCAGACAGCCCGCGCGCTTTATCAGGCAATGGGCCAGCCGAAGTCCGGTTTTGAGCCGGCCCTGATCAGCGCCTGTCAGCTTGGCGATCTGGAGTGTCTGCCAGCCAGGGGCCCTGGCGATTATTTTCGCCTCTGGCGCTGGCTGCGAAGCCAGGACAGGCTATTGCTTGTGGCAATCGGCAGCCAGAGCCTGAAGCTGGCAAGGCGCCTTTACAAAATGCGCAAAAAAGGCGCAACCATGCTGGCCTGCGTCTTTGAGGATGCCAGGCCGCCAGTTCTCGCCAGTCGCGATCTCGCCCCTGTCAGCCTCTGTATCTGCAGCTCGGCTTTCGTCTGCCAGGCTATTGAGGCAGCAGCCCGGGCTGAGTGCGTAGTCGCAGGCCCGGGGCTGGATCTTGAAGCCTATGAAAGCGGCCGCGCAAGCAGTAAAAGGATTATTTTTGGCATGGGCCAAAGCCTGCAGCCGGACTCCGGCGCCCTGCTGCTAATCCGCGCCATGTCCGCGCTCTGGCAGCAGCAGGATCTCCCGCCCTGGGAGGCGCGCCTTTTTGGCGCAGGGCCCCGCTTTGAGGAAATCATGGCCGAAGCCGAAAAGCTGGGCGTGCTTTCGCGCCTGGCAATTCTCGGCGAGCAGCCGCTTGCAAAAGTCAGCGGCCTTTGCCACATCTGGCTTGCGCCCGGCAATTCGCCTGTGGAAAAGCCGGAAACGCTCTGGGCCGGCATAGCTGCCGGCCTGCCTGTAGTCTGCTCAGACACCAGGCTGCATTGCGAGCTTGCCTGGAACAGCGCCGCTTTCCTTCAGGTCAGCCACGACAATCCCCAGGAACTGGCCAGGGCGATGCTTGAGGTTGCCAGGGACAGGCAGCTTGCCGGAAAACTCGCAGCTGCCGGAGCCAGAATGCGCCCGGAAATCGGCCTGGACGCGATGGCCGCAAGAATCTGCCAGGCATTGCGAACGAAATTCGCAGACAAGGAAAATTAAACCGGATAACGGCCTACCTGGCCGGCTCAATCACCTCCAGGCCATCCATGTAAGGCACAAGTACTGGCGGCAGCACGATGCTGCCATCCTTTTGCTGGCCGTTTTCCAGAATGGCAGCCATCGTCCTGCCTGTGGGCAGGCCCGAGCCATTGAGAGTATGCAGGAAGGCCGCCTTGCCGCCTTTGGGCTTGTAGCGGATATTGGCCCGTCTGGCCTGGAAATCGCCGCAATTTGAGCAGGAGGAGATCTCACGATAGGTTTTCTGGCTCGGCAGCCACACTTCCAGATCATACGTCTTGGCTGCCCCAAAGCCCAGGTCGCCAGTGCAAAGCGCAATCACGCGCCAGGGCAGCCCCAGGGCGTCAAGCAGGCTTGCGGCATGATTTTTCATCAGCTCAAGCTGGTTATAGCTGTCATCAGGATGCGCGAAGCGCACCATTTCCACCTTGGTGAACTGGTGCATGCGAATCAGTCCGCGCGTGTCCCTGCCTGCGGCGCCAGCTTCGGAGCGAAAGCAGGGCGTAGCCGCGCAATAGGCCAAGGGAAGAGCATCCTCGGGCAGCACCGAGCCTGCGTGCAGATTCGTCAGCGGAACTTCGGCCGTCGGAATCAGGTACATCTCGCCATTGCGCAATTTGAAGAGATCTTCCTCAAATTTGGGCAACTGGCCAGTGCCTGTCATTGTGGCGCGATTGACAATTGCCGGGGGATTGACCTCGATATAATCCTCATGCCTGGCGTGCGCATCAAGAAAAAAATTCACGAGCGCGCGATCCAGCCTGGCCGCCCAGCCCTTTTCAACGACAAAACGGCTGCCTGCCAGCTTCGCGCCGGCCTCGAAATCCAGCCCGCCCAGGCTTGCGCCCAGTTCATCATGGGCTTTTGGCTCAAAATCGAAAACCGGAATGGCCCCCTTGCGCAAAAGCTCCACATTATCCGACTCATCCCTGCCCAGGGGCACGGATTCATGCGGAATATTGGGCACGCCCAGCAGCCAGTCCTCAACAGCGGCCCTGGCTGCCGAAGCCTCGGCATCCAGCCTGGCGATGGAATCTGACAGCTCCGCCAGACCGGCCATTTTTGCGCCAGTATCCTGCCCTGCGCGCTTTAGCCTGCCAATCTCCGCGGAAGCCTGGTTGCGCTGGCTTTTGAGATTTTCCACTTCAGCCAGCAACTGGCGCCTGCGCTCATCCAGAGCCTGAAATTCGCCCACATCAAGCGCGGAATGCCTGTCAGACAGCGCCTTTGCAAGTATTTCGGGATTTTTTTGCGCCAGCTTGAGAGCATTCATTTGCCTTTACCTCAAATTTAGCAGCCTGTGGAAAACGGCCCTGCTCCGCCAGCATGCCAGTCATGGCCTGCATGGGCGCGAATGGCTGGCCCATAAATCTAGCACGCCCATTTGCGCCTTGCAAGGCTTGGCGAATGGGGCTATAAAAAGGCGATACAGCGGGAGAGGAACCATGAGACTTGTTGCGACAATCGGCCTGATCATATTTTCCCTGGCGCTTTGCGCATGCGGCCCTGGCAATACTGTGCGCCTGCTGCCCGCTCCCGCGCTTGAGGCTTCCAATCTGCCCTCGCCCACAGCTCCCAGCATCAGCATAGTGTCTTTCACAGACAAGCGCCAGGATCCTGAAATAGTCGGCAAACGCCGCGATGGCAGCGCGTTCACAACCAGCGAGGATGTGGCGCAATGGATCTCGCGGGCGCTGGCGGACGAGCTGGCGCGCAAGGGAATGCGCGTAACTTTCGCGCACACTACTGCCCAGGCCCGCAGCGGCAATCCTGACTATCTTGTTACAGGCATTATTGAACAGGTCTGGCTCAATGAAACATCCTCGGTGGAGCTTGTCGCCCAGATGCGCGTCCAGTGCTCGCTTGCCAACCGCAAGGGCAGGCTCTGGACAGAAACCACCAACTCCAGCCAGACATACGGCGGCCTGCTTTCAGGCAGCGCGGCCAACAGGCTGCTTCTGGACACCCTTCAGGACCTTGTGCAGCCTGTAGCGCAGAAAATCCTCACGACTATTGGCAAATAGAAAGCTTCTGCCGCCAGTGCCGCTTCTGGCAATGCTGCTGTTTTTCCCGCTGCTGACACTGGCAAGCGCGGAAGCCCGCAAGCCCCTTGTTTACGGCATCAGTGAAAAACCCTTCCCGCTGATTGCCAGTCTCGATTATCCGCTTTGCCGCGCGGAAGCGTGGCTGGCGGCGCTTGATCTGGCAGCGGGCCAGCTGCCAGCCGCGCTGGTCAAGCGCCTGCGCAATGCCGGCTTTGACACGCGCCTTGCAAGGCTCGCGCTGGCTGCCCTGCTGTGCCCGCTCGATGTCGTAACTCCGGAACACGTCGCAGGCGACAGAATTCGCGTATTTTTGAAATGGCCTGATGATCCCCTCCAGTCTGGCCTTGTCCTGCTTGATAAAACCGCCATTCTGCGAATGGAAATGGCTTTTGTCTGGGAAACGCGGCAAACGGCAGCCAGGCTGCGCGCCATCTGGCCTGACTCCGTAGCCGCTGGCCGCGCCAATATTGCCGCCATGGAAACTCTCGGCGCCTGCCTGAATGATCTCTGGCAGGCGATCATTTTCAGCAGCGATGAGCTGACTGGCAAACAGGGCTTGTGGGCTTCCGCGTTTCAAGAGAACGCCGGCAGCGCCGCGCTTGCCATTGCCAGCGCGGCTGCGGTCCTGCCCCCGGGCACAGCTTCCCTGAATGCCGCGCTCGCGCTGTTGCTGGAGCGGGAGGCAGCCCGCGGCGAAGACGCCCCCCTCTGGAACTGGCTTTCTGCCAAGGCCCTGGTTTTACGCGGCCGCGTGCATGCCAGACGCGATTCGGTAGCCCTCGCGCAGGCCGATTTCAATACGGCCCTGGCCAGACTGAAAAAAACAGACGCGGATAGCCAGCTGGCAGCGCAAGCCTGGCTAAATCTGGGCGCAATCCACAGGGAGCGCAACGAGCTGGCCGAAATGTGCGCGGCCTTTGGCGAAGCCTGCGCCCTGGGGGAATGCCACAGCCTGTCTTTCGCAAGGCGCGACCAGCTCTGCCTGCCTGACGCAAAATGAGCCAGCCTGTCCTGATCAAGGTTTATGCCAGCCTCTGGCCTGCGACCGACGCCCTGGCCGCGGCAGTGAAAACAGCCACGCTCGCCGCGTTGCCTGCGCCGCCTGAAATCGCCCTCTCTGCCGGGTTGCTCACCCTTAGCTTTGAAGGCGTCTTTTTCCCGATTGATGAACTGGCGGAAGCGGTAGAAGCCAGCGCGCCCCCTGACCTGCAGGGCAAAATTGACCTTCTTGATCTTGAAAACTGGGAGCTGCGCCGCTATCTTGCCGCAAGCGGCAAACTCGGCGTCCATTCCGCGCCGCTCAACAACGTGCTTGATTATTCCGGACACTAGAAACCGATGGCCTGTGTCCGCCTCTTTCCGCAACCTGCCTGCCTCCTTACGCCAGGAGCATCCGGAGGAACCAGTGCCACGCATTCTGCCTGGTGAAACGCCGCTTTACGCGCTTACGGATTCCCGTCTTTCCCTCGGCCGCTCCCTGCGGGAAGTGGCGACAGCATTGCTCGAGGCTGGCATAAAAATCCTCCAGTATCGTGAAAAAAAAGCCCCGATGGCGCGAAAATACGAGGAGTGCAAGCTGCTGCGCGCCCTGACGCGCGATTACGACGCCTGCCTTGTTGTCAATGACCACATTGAGCTGGCGCTGGCCTGCGAATGCGATGGCCTCCATGTCGGCCAGGACGATCTGCCCCTGCCCGCGCTGCGCAGGCTCGCGCCAGGGCTGATGATCGGCATTTCAACGCATTCGCCTGCGCAAGCCCTGCAAGCCAGGGCCGATGGCGCGGATTACATAGGCGTGGGCCCGATTTTCGCAACGCAGACAAAAGAGGACGTTGTCGCGCCTGTGGGCTTTGAGTATCTGGACTGGGTAGCCGGCAATCTGGATCTGCCTTTTGTCGCCATTGGCGGCATCAAGGCCCATAATATTTTTGAGGTGGCCCGCCATGGCGCAAATTGCTGCGCGCTTGTGTCGGAACTGGTGGGCGCGCCTGACATAGGCGCCAAAGTGGCGCAGACAAGAGCGGCAATGGCAAAGGGAATAGCCGCGAGGAATGCCTGACTCGCAAGGCAATCCTGTTTTTGTATTTTTCCGCTTGCGCTTGATTAAAATTTGATTGAAAATAACTGAAATTTGTTGTGGCCAGGGCAGAGGGCGGTATGTCGGCCCCCAAGATATTCAGACAGTTAATTGGTAATTGGAGAAAGCGATGAAAGAAATCCGCAAAGTAATCATCCCTGTAGCAGGCTGGGGCACGCGTTCTTTGCCAGCGACCAAGAATATCCCAAAGGAAATGCTGCCCATCTACAACAAGCCGGTTATCCAGTATGTTGTCGAAGAGGCAATCCGCTCCGGCATAAAGGACGTAATTTTTGTTACAAACCGTGACAAAAGCGTTATCGAAGATCATTTTGACTATAATCTCCAGCTGGAAGGCGTGCTGGAACGCGCCGGCAAGCTGGACAAGCTCAAGGCCATCCGCGATGTGGCGGAAATGGTGAATGTCATGGCTGTGCGCCAGAAAAAGCAGCTCGGCCTTGGCCATGCCATTCTCTGCGCTGAAGGACTGGTGCATGGCGATCCTTTCGCAATCATGGTCGGCGATGATCTCATGTTTGGCGGCGTGCCAGGCATTGGCCAGCTGATCGAAGTGTATCACGCCGAGAAAAAACCGGTTGTCGGCGTAATGGAAGTGCCCTGGGACAAGGTGGACAAGTACGGCATCATTGACGGCGAAGAAGTGGCGCCAGGCATATACAAGGTGCGCGACATGGTGGAAAAGCCAAAACGCGAGGATGCGCCTTCCCGTCTGGCCATTGTTGGCCGCTATGTGCTGACTCCGGATATTTTCGATTATCTCAAAAAGACAAAGCCGGGAGCCGGCGGCGAAATTCAGCTTACTGACGCCATGCAGCAGCTGGCGCGCGATCACGGCATGATGGCTGTGCGCATGTCCGGAATGCGCTTTGACGCTGGCGACTGGGCGGAATACCTCTCGGCCAACATCTACTTTGGCCTTCAGGATGAAGACCTGCGCTACGAGCTCCTGAGCATGCTCAAGAATTTCGTGCAATTCCAGTAAGCCTTTCTCTCCGGGGGAGCGCAGACTCCCCCTTATCCCCATGTTCGCGAATATCTGCCTTTTGAGCGCGCCTCACGCCACGCTCGAATATCTTTTGCCGCCCGCATTTCCGGACGAATTCTGGCAGCCTGGGCTGCGCGTGCTCATCCCCGTTGGCAAAACGCTTCGCGCTGGCGTGATTGAGTCAGTGGCGCAGCAATCGCGGCTGCCAGATGCCATCAAGAGCCGCCCTGTTGTTTTTCCCCTGGAAACAGCCCCGCTAGTTGACGCGGAACTGCTGCATCTGGCTTGCGATCTGGCCAGGCGCCAGGCCATCACCCCCGGGCAGTGCCTTGGCCATGTGCTGCCCGCAGGGCTGCGCAAGCCGGTCCTAAAAGTAATCTGGGCTTCTGGCAGCCAGAAGAAAACCTTCTCCGGCAGCCAGATCCAGGCCCTGGATGCCGCAGGTTTCCAGAAACTGGCCCAGGCGCTGCTTGCTGGCCAGGCGCGGATTGTAAAATCCGCAGCCAGTGCGGCCGAACTGGAAATCTACTCGCTTGCCATTGACCCGCCCTGGCCTGTGCGTCCCGCGGCNTCGCGCCAGATTGCCCTGCTGGATTTCCTGTNTGACTCAGGACCGGCCAGNCGCGCCCGGCTGCTCCGGAAATTTGGCCAGGATCTCGCCAATCCGCTGCAAAAGCTGCTCGCTGCGGGCCACATAAGGCTGGAGCTTGGCGAAAGCGAGGCAGANACAGGCGCGCTATTGCCGCCGCCAGAGCCTGNATTCACGCTGAACGCGGAACAGCAGGCTGCGCTTGCCGAGCTCAACAGGCTGCTGCAGGCCGGAAAGCCGGCGGCCAGGCTGCTTTATGGCGTAACCGGCAGCGGCAAGACCGCGGTTTATCTTGACNTGATCCGCAACTGCCTCGCAGACGGCAGGTCATGCCTTCTGCTTGCGCCAGAAGTGGCGCTGGCTCATAAATTATACCGCGATGTCAAAATCGCCTGTCCGGACAGTCCGCATTTTCTCTATCATGGCTACCAGCATCCGGCGCAAAGGGAAGAAACTTTCCGCGCAGTCGCAGCCAGAAAACAGCCTTGCGTNGTAGTGGGCACGCGCTCNGCCCTGTTTCTGCCCATTTCGCAGCCAGGCCTGATAATTCTGGATGAAGAGCATGACGGCTCCTACAANCAGGATGACACNCTCCCCTATCACGCAAAGGAGCTCGCCTGGACCAGAACCAGAAAATCTGGCGGCCTCCTGNTGCTGGGCTCGGCAACGCCGGACATCCGCACTTTTCATGCCGCCAGGCAAGGCNCCATCAGGCAGCTCACATTGCGCCAGAGAGTCAGCGGCGCGCNGTTGCCGCCAGTGGAGCTCGTAANATTGCCCNTGGGCGCCGGCGTCATTTCCTCGGCTGCCGGCCAGGGCCTGCTTTCTTCAGAATGCGAAAACGCGTTGCTGGAATGCGTCAAAAGGAAAGAGCAGGCGGTNGTTTTACTAAATCGGCGCGGCTACGCGCCACAGATATATTGCCTTTCCTGTGAAAAAACGCTTAAATGCCCAAATTGCCAGATCGGCATGGCATTTCACAAGGGCATCCGCAGGCTGGTTTGCCATTATTGCGGCCATTCGCTGCCCTGGCCATCTCCNTGTCCGGAATGCGGCGACACCAATTACCTTTCGCTTGGCGAGGGCACTGAAAAGATTACNGAGCGNCTGGAAGCCATTGCCGGCTGCCCTGTATTGCGTCTGGATCGCGACAGCGCAAGACGAACCGAGCGCATTGACGAGATCCTGGCTGATTTCGGAGCCGGGCTCTCGCCCTTTCTTGTCGGCACGCAAATGCTTTCCAAAGGCCACCACTTTCCGAATGTGACTCTCGTTGTGGTGGCGGATGGCGATATTGGCCTNAATTTGCCGGATTATCGCGCTGCCGAGCGAACTTTCCAGCTTCTGGTGCAATCAGCAGGCCGCGCGGGCCGGGGACTGAAGCCTGGCAGGGCCATAATCCAGACGCGCAATCCTGGCCATTATTGCTGGCAGCATATCCTGAATTATGATTATGAAGGCTTTTACGCGACAGAACTGGCATTGCGCGAAAAGTTCAGATACCCGCCTTTCACGCGCCTTGGCCTTTTGCGCATCTCNTTTCCGCTTGGCGATGATGAAGCGGCATTCGCGACCAGGGAAATCGGCCAGGAGCTGCGAAGCCGCGCCCGGGGCCTGGGTGTGGAACTCCTTGGACCCGCGCCTGCGCCAATGCCTGTCATCAACGGCAGAAAACGCATCCAGTGCCTGATGAAAGCCGCGGACTGGCAGCCCATGCGCGAACTCTGGCTGGTCGCCAAAAACCACAAGGCAGCCGCAAGATTGCGCCTGACCCTGGATCTGGATCCGGTAAACATGATGTGAAACCGTCAGGTTCGCGGCGCCAGGCTGCGGCCAATGGTAATCGCGGGATCGAACTGGCCCAGATAGTCGCCGCCCACTTGCAAAAGCTCATGCGAATCCGTTGTCCAGGCGGGCGAAAGGCGGGCGCGTTTCATATGCCAGGNGGCATTGGCCGGCCCCTGGGCGGCAAAACGGATTGTGCCCCGCCCTTCCACACGGTTGATGCGATCCACAAGGGCAAACAGCNGCTCGCGTTTTTTGTCCCTGGCCTGCGCTTCATCCAGAANTGAATAAAAATTGAGCTGGCCTTTNGCCGAATCCGAAAAATCAGTCAGCATGACCATGACCTTGGCATATTCATAACCAGGCCTGAATATGCGCTCAAGGCCGCTTCTGGCAGCGCGGATAAAATCCGCGCTGTCAAAACTGGGCCGCGCAAGCCTGACCATTGTCATTTCATCATGCTGGGGCCTGTCTTTCCGCGCCCAGGACGTCTGAAGGCGCACGCAGACCAGCTGGGCCAGCAAATGCTTGCGCCGCAATTTTTCGCCAGCGCGGGCCGCATGAAACGCGGCCGCTTCGGCCAGCGGTTCAAGAGTAGTTACCTTGTAGCCAAGCGAACGTGAAGAGACAACCGAGGCATGCGTAAGCGGGATATCCTCGCCAATTGCAGGAATGCCGCGCAATTCCATAAGCACGTTCAGGCCGGTAACTGTCAGCAATTTGCGAATCAGTCCAGGATCGGCATCGCGTAGCTGCAGGGCATTGGCAATGCCGCGCAATTTCAGCTTCAGCGCGCCGCGCCGCCCTATGCCCCAGATATCGCCCACATCCACGCCAGCCAGAATGGAATCAACGCAATCGCAATGCGCGAAATTATAAATTCCGCCAAATTCGGGATTTTTTTTGGCTACGCGGGTGGCGATTTTGGCGAGCACTCGGGTAGGCGCTATGCCAATTGAAAGCGGCAAACCCACCCAGCGGCGCACCCGTTCCCTGGCCTGCTGGGCCAGCCTGTCCGCATTTGCGGCCAGCGCGCCGTTCAGGGGCAGAAACGCCTCATCAATGGAATACACCTCCACCTGCGGCGTAACCGTCTGCAAGGTCTGCATCACCCTGTGGGAAAGATCCCCATACAGGGTATAGTTGGATGAGAATACGGCGACCTGATGCTTTTTCAGCAAGGGGCGCAATTCAAATTCCGGCTTGCCCATGGGAATGCCCAGAGCTTTGGCTTCGCTGCTCCTGGCGACAATACAGCCATCATTATTGCTGAGCACTACAATGGGGCGCCCGGCCAGATCCGGCCGGCAGACACGCTCGCAGGAAGCGTAAAAAGAGTCGCAATCCGCAAGCGCCATCAGCGAACCGTCCAGGGCCGTGGCCCCTGCGCCAGGCATGGGTTTGCCTTCCAGTCCGGACTTCGGCAGCATCAGATATCAGGCGCTCCGCGCAGTTTTCGACTTGCCGGCCAGCTTCCAGGTCAGCTTGATTACTGACAAAAATTCATTTAACCGCGGTTTTTTCGCAAACAGCTCGCTTGCGGCCTCCTGTTCGCCCAGCGGAGCCAGCAGCTCCCCTCCCTCTTCAGGCTCTTCCTCGTTCCAGGCCCGGATGACAGTCTCCTGGCGCAATTCTGGCGTTTCAGGCGCAAGCTCCGGCGTTTCCTCAGCCCGCTTGCGCCTGGCCAGAGCCTGCGCAAGCTGCCATTTCCGCTCCTCGGCCATTTGCCGCTGCCGCTCCCGCCGCTGCTTCTCCATTACTGCCATGCTCTGGCGAATGTCGCCAGCCATGAACTCGTGATCGCCCTCTTCCTCCAGGCTTTGCTCAAGCGCGGCGAACATCTTTTCAGGATCTTCGGCAGCCATGCAAACGCGCGCATACCTTTCGCCAGCTTTCATCTTGGGCATCAAGTTCAGGCTCTGCACCAGCGCATCTGCCGCAGCCTTGTACTCCTGCTGGCGAATGAGCTTGTGCGCATAGCTCAAAAAGGGATTTTTCGCGGATGGATCATGCTGCAGCAGCCTGGCATAAGCGCTGCGGGCGCGATTCCAGCGCCTTGTGGAAACAAAGGATTCGCTGGCTTCGCCAAGCCAGGTTCTGAACCTCTGCATATCTCCCCTGCCCTTGAAAGCTGCCGCAAGACCAAGCTCGGCCTCGGCCTTTGTTTCCGGATCACGCATGGCCTGCTCAAAAGCAGCGATCGCAATATCCCAGCGCTGCTCGGCAAGCGACTTCATGCCAGCCCTGAAATAATCCTCAGGCTTTTTTTCCGGACGCAGCAACACGCCATAAGTGGCAAGCGCCTCTTCAAACGCCTCCGCATCCATGCCCGCAATTTCCGGCCTGAGCCTGCGCTGGCCCGGCACCTGGCGCACCAGCGGCACCAGATGCTTTTTCAGGGTGTTTATGGAATAGGGACGACCCAGCAGACTGCTGGCCTGACAGCCCAGAGCGCGCATTTCCTCCGCCTCGCCCTCACTGGCGAGAATAAGCAGAATGGGCAGGCCAGCCAGTCCGGGATGCTGGCGCGCAATCGCGCAAAACTGCTCGCAATCCATGTCGGCAAGCTGGCGCAAGGCAATGACAATGTCCGGATAGCGGGCGCCAGCCAGATCAGGCCTGGCCAGGAGCTTAGCCGCCTCTATGCCTGAAGTCATCAGCTGCACGTTGGCAATGCCAGCCTCGCGCAGGGCGCGACGATCCAGATTGCCCGCTTTTTCATTCTCACAAAGCAAAAGAACAGATAACGGCTGCGCTGGCATAATTTCACCGCTCATTGGCCTGAAGATGGCAAGATATTATCTGACCTATAAGGCTATCGCCAGCTTTTTTCAATGCCACATTTTTGACCCGCTGCCCTGATTTCAAACAGCGCTAAAAACAATGCCGCTGGCGAATGCATCCCTGCTTTCAAATTGGCCCATTACTTGCATGACAAGATGCAAATTTCAGGTCTGAGCCCCGGCTTTCTGGCAGGGCGCGCCAGTAAAGGAGATACTATGCAAGACGCAATGTTCAGCGGCCTGTTTGGCGCGCTAACTACAGAACACCGCATGAATTTTATCGCCAATAATTTGGCGAATGTTAATACCCACGGCTACAAGCGCCAGACCTTGTCATTCAAGGATACCATGGCTTCCTACGCGCATGATGAAATTCGCGAACCGCTGATGAATGTGCGCTCGCAACCGCTTTTTCCCGAGCCAAAAAACATGGCCAGGCCAAGAATCGCCGTCTCCGAGATAGATTTCGGCCAGGGCTCAATGGAATTCACAGGCAATGCGCTTGACCTGTGCATCGGCGGGGAGAACGCGTTCTTTCGCGTGGAGACCCCTGATGGCGAATATCTGACAAGAAACGGCCATTTTGTGCTTTCCAGCGATGGCACAGTCGTTACAACCGATGGCTATCCGCTGCAGGGAGAGGGCGGGCCGGTGGTCATTCCGCCGCAGTCAGGCGATATCGTAATTGGCGGCGATGGCCAGGTATCGGTAGATGGCGCAGTCATCAACCGCATTTCGCTGATAAGCGTTGACAACCTGCAAAATCTGGAAAAACGCGGCTATAATCTCTACAAGCCGCGCGAAAATGTGGATGTTGCGGAAGGCGACGCCTACCAGGCAGGCGCGCGCGTTGAGCAGGGTTTCATCGAAAAGGCCAATGTCGAAGTGGTTTCCGAAATGGTTAACATGATTGAAGTCAATCGCCAGTTCGAAGCGTACCAGAAAGTAATGCAGACTTCCGATTCCCTGGATCGCACAGCCAATGAAAAGGTCGGCAAACGCATTGGCTAGTGGCCCGTTTATTGCATAGTTTATTGCAGATTGATTATAAATATAAATTTACTTTCAGGAGAAAACTGCCATGATGCGCTCCCTTTATACAGGCGCCACCGGCATGGTGGCCCAGCAGCTTAATATAGATGTTATTTCCAACAACCTTGCCAACGTCAACACAACCGGATTCAAAAAGAGCCGCGCCGAATTCGAGGATCTGATGTACCAGACCATGAAGATCGCGGGCTCAGTCACGGAAGGCGACAACAACCTGCCTGTAGGCATTCAGGTTGGCATGGGCGTAAGGCCAACCGCAGTGCACAAGTTTTTCACACAGGGCGATTTCCAGAACACAGGCAATGCCCTTGATGTTGCAATTGAAGGCGACGGCTTCTTCCAGGTGGAAGTGAACGGAGAGCTGATGTACACCCGCGCAGGCTCATTCAAGCTGAATCAGGATGGCACGGTTGTTACAGCCAATGGCTACATTTTGCAGCCTGAATTCGCAGTGCCAGCCGAGACCAAGAACATCTCGATTTCAGCCAATGGACACATTGGCGCGCTGGATGCCGAAGGCCAGGAAATCGCTGGCGCCGAGATTCCGCTTTACACTTTCATCAATCCGGCCGGCCTGGACGCGCGCGGACGCAATCTTTACACGCCAACGGAAGCGTCGGGCCCGGAGCAGGAAGGCATTCCCGGCGAAGACAATGTCGGCACGCTCGCGCAGGGTTTTCTGGAAATGTCCAATGTGGAAGTGGTGGATGAAATGGTGAACATGATCGTCGGCCAGCGCGCCTACGAAGTCAATTCCAAATCCATCCAGACTTCGGACTCCATGCTTGGCATTGCCGTACAGCTGAAACGCAGCTAATCCGGACTGGAAATGAAATTTCTGACGCTGGCCTTTATATTTATTATTACAGGCATTTTTATCCCGGCGCCAGGGGGCGCGCTTGCAGCTGGCGGCGTGCCCCAGGCCGTATGGCAGGACAGCGACAGAAATCACAGGCGCTCGCCATCGCAGATTATCAATCAGATTACGCCACAGGTTAAAACCGGCTCTGTGCAGCTGAATGAGCACGCCCAGGATGAGCGCGCAGCCAAGACGCGCAACATGATTGCCGCGTCAGCGCCAGCAGAGCCGGGTCCAATGCTGGATGAGAATGACTGGCGCATTAAAATTCTGCCTGCGGCCATAACCAATACGGAAAATGTGCTGCTTGGGGATATAGCTACGCCAATAGGCGCCCTGCCGCCTGGTCTCTGGGAAGAATTAAAAAATCGCGAACTCTGGCCCGCGCCTCCGCAGGACAGCAAACCGCTGCAAATTAACAAGACAAAGCTCTCCCAGGCCCTGCGCCAGGCTCTGGGGAATGATTATACGGCGCATTTAATTTTGCCTACCTCCCTGGTTATCCAGCGCGGAGGCGTTGTCTTTCGGGAAGACGACCTGCGCAATTATGTAATCAGAAGCCTTGGGCCGCAGCTGGCCGCAATGCCAGGCGAAGCGGAGCTCGGCGATTTCCGGCTGCCGGAATATATCTTTCTTTCCCATGCTGGCCAGCAGGTGCAACTCGAGCCAGGCAAGCTGGCGCCCGGGCGCGTTCCCCTGCGCTTTGCCATCCAGGAAGCTGATGGCAATGTGCTGCGGCGCGTGGCAGGCACAGCAAAACTGACTTTATGGATCACGGCTCCGGCGGCAGCGCGACCGCTTAATAAGGGAGAAACGCTTGATCCCTCAGCCATAACTTTCATGCGCATGAACGCCAGCCAGATGAAAGACGCGCCCTGGGATGGGCAGGGCGGCCCCTGGCAGGTTATTCGCGCAGTCGGCACAGGCGAGCCAATACTGCAATCTGATCTGGCAAGCAAGGCCATGGTGCGCCGTGGCAATATTTTGACACTGATATTTTCCCGCGGCAATCTGCATATGACCATTCAGGCTGAAGCGCTCGCGGATGGCGAACCGGGCCAGACAATTCCGGTACGCAATTTGCAAACAAAGAAACAGGTATATGCCACAGTCAAGGATGGCAGCACGGTAACAATCCACTAGCCGCGTTGCGAATAAAAGGAGAAACAATGTTTAATAAGATGCTTTTACTGGTATTGGGCGCTTCATTCCTGTTTTGCGTCGGCTGTGGCGGCGGCTCTGCCAGAAGGCCTGCCCTGGAGCAGCCCGTAACCCCGCCGCAGGAATACCGGCAGGAAGTAAACGGCCGCAACAACCCCGGTTCCCTCTTTGCAGCGAGCGAGGAAGAGACCCTGTTTGCGGATAGCCGCGCCCGTCGCGTAGGCGATATAGTAGTAGTCAAACTGGTTGAAAACACCAAGGCGCAGAACAAGGCGGAAACCACGGCTGACAAGGAAAGCGGCAACAACTATCAGGTCAACGCGATGTTTGGCAACAGCAAGTACGGCTTCCTGCCCCTGGTTAATGTCGGTCCGGTGGCGAG
This sequence comes from Desulfovibrio sp., assembly GCA_014804915.1. GTDB lineage: Bacteria > Desulfobacterota > Desulfovibrionia > Desulfovibrionales > Desulfovibrionaceae > Desulfovibrio. Next base: position 15,355 of record JAAUYW010000070.1, read on the forward strand.
CATGGGCGTTCCCGCGCTCAACACTGCCTCCACCAGCGACCTGTCCGCAACTGGCAAGACCAAGCGCGAAAATTATGTAACCTCCTCGCTGGCAGCGCGCGTCTTGCGGGTATTGCCTGGCGGCCTGCTCCAGATTGAGGGCGCGCGCGAGATTCGCGTAA
>JAAUYW010000071.1 GCA_014804915.1 Desulfovibrio sp.
TTACAAATAGTGGCCCTGGTGTAGCCAAAAATTTCAGCCAACTGCTTGGCTGACGCCTTACCGTCAATGTAGGCGCGTACCGCCTTCTCGCGTATTTCAGGGGATGCAAATTTCATCCCCGGAGTATAAACAACTTCTAGACAAAATAAAAGTCAAATTGCTCTAGCTGATAAATTGGGAAACTGTTCAGGTCTGGTAATGGCCTTTGACCTGGGCAATGATGCATGTCTCCCCATCAATTTTGTAAACAATCCTGTCAGAATCGTTAATTTTCCTACTCCACCTAGTCGAGGTAATCATTCCAGGCATCCGGATACCAGGAAAGCAGCATAGCTATTCTTCCAGCAACTCATGCTGTTCCAGTTTTGCGCCATTATGTATGTCAGCAATTACATTCTTCAGATATTTCTGATTGGCAGGACAGTAAAAAAGATCAAGAGTAGGTTTAAACGGCAGTCCATTTTGACGCATCATTTGAGCAAGAAATATTCTAACCGCCGAAGGCAGATCGATACCTGGCTGGGAAGCCACAAGCTGAGCGTCATCGCGAAGGGAATCGTCAAGTTTCACCTGAAGATTTGCCATGCCTGCTCCATGATAAGTATATAATTGAATAATAATAATTATTATTATTATTATTTTAATAATTGTAAACTTTATTGGCTTCTGCGTGCCAGGCTGTATTGACTGCCATTTTCAAAGCTCTGGCCAAGTTTGCAGAGCCTGAGCCTCTCCTCGCTGCCATAACCGAGAATGGCTCTCGCGAGCACCAGCGGCGAAACATAGCTTTCCGACCAGTCCGTAGTAAAAACCATGCGGGAGCTGCCTTCGGAGGAAGCTGAAATTTTCCAGTTCAGCAAATAGGGGCGCAAATCTTCGGTCTTTTCTCCCTTTTTCGTCACGCGTGAAAACGGAAATCGCTCTTGCGCCGAAAATTTTCCGAAAGCGTCTGCCTGCTCCAGAACAACTCCATTTTCAGATTCAATGGCAAAAGTCTCGGAAACCGAGATTTCGGTTTTTTTGGGCGCGATTTCTATTTCACCCAGTACAAGGCCTGCAGGCAGAAAGCGCGCGAGCCTGGCTCTCAACCTGTCAGGCGCGAGCAGGCTTGCAAGCGTCAAACCAAACCATTCCGCTTCACTTTCAACTCCTACTGGCAGTGCGCGCCCAAAAGAGATGAGCGGCATTGGGTGGTAGCCCTGGGAGAATGAAACCGGAATGTCCGCGCGGCGCAATGCCCGCGCAAGCAACGCCTGCAGTTCCAGATGACTTAGCCACGAAGCGCCATCCTTTTTCTGATGCCAGACGCGGTAGCTCACCGCCTTTTGTATCAGGGCGCGTTCCAGCGCCGGCTTTGGCTGCTGCCTTAAAACCAGCCTGCCCTCATTATCGCGCAGGGGCTGATTGCCCTTCTGGTCGCGCTCCCTGAAAACAAGCCTGTGGCCAATTGGCCCGCCGCCAGCCAGGCGCGATCGGTTTTTGCCGATATCGCAAGCGCCGCAGCCCGCGCACTCGCCAAATTTGCAATCCGGCGTAACCTTGCCAGCCAGCGCCTTTTCGCGCTCGCGCCACAGGAATTCCTGGCTCACGCCAGCCTCGATATGGCTCCAGGGCAAAATTTCATCCCTGCGCCTCGGCCGGATGTATTCTTCAGCGCTTAATCCACATTCAACGAGAGCTTCCTGCCAGGGGGCAAAGTCAAACGTCTCGCTCCAGCCGCAAAATATCGCGCCCTTCCGGAAGGCCAGCTCGATCACATCCGCAAGGCGCCTGTCGCCTCTGGCCAGAATGCCCTCAAGATGACTGGAAGCTGGCTCATGCCATTTCAGGCGGATGCCCCTGGCAGAGCGCAGTTTCTCGCGCAGATAATTTATCCTGCGGCTGATTTCCTCAAGCCCGAGCTGACCTTCCCATTGAAATGGCGTGAAAGGCTTGGGCACAAACGGCGATACTGCGGCTGTAACGGCCATTTTGGGCGCGCCCGCTCCTCCGGCTTCGCGAACTTTTTTACAAAGCGAGACTATCGCGTCAAGATCTGCGTCTGTTTCGCCTGGCAGACCAATCATGAAATACAGTTTCACCTGTCTCCAGCCATGTTCCAGCAATTTCTGGACATGGAGCAGAAGCTCTTCTTCAGTTACGCCCTTGTTGATAATGTCGCGCAGGCGCTGGCTGCCTGCCTCGGGAGCAAGCGTGGCGCCAGGACGCCTGATTTCAGCCATCTGCGCCATGATCGCATCATCAACCGAGCCCACGCGCAGGGATGGCAGGCATAACGTGGTCTGCCCTTTCTGGCAATATCTGAAAGCATCCTCGTAAATCGTCCTGAGAGCCGTGCAGTCGCCGGCGCTCAGCGCCAGCAGGGAAACTTCATCAAAGCCTGTGCCTGACAGGCATGTGCGCAAAAGCGCCTGAATCTTTTCAGGATCGCGCTCCCTCGCAGGCCGGTAAACCATGCCCGCATGGCAAAAGCGGCAGCCCCGCGTGCAGCCGCGTCCGATCTCAAGACTGAGCCGGTTGTGCACTGCGCCAAGCGGCGCTATCTGCTGAACCGGATAGGCGCAAGCATTCAGATCCGGCACTATCCGCCTTACTGGCTGGCCGCTTTCCTCCCGGCCCCTATATCCGCCCGCAGGATCTTCATGAAAGAAAGCCGGCACATAGACGCCTGGTATCCGCGCCGCCTGAAGCAGAAATTCCCGCTTGCCAATGCCAGACCCGCGAGCGCGCTCCAGCAGGGCCAATATCTCGGGCAGCAGCTCCTCGCCATCGCCAAGGGCAACAAGATCAAGAAAAGGCGAAATCGGCTCCGCTCCCAGCATTGCCCCGCCCCCGGCAATTATTAACGGCCAGGCAAAAAGATCGTCTGATCTGTCTGCTGCCCGCAAGGGAATGCCGGCCAGATCAAGCATATTCAGGATGTCCGTATAGCAGAGCTCATGCGTGACTGAAAAACCGATGGCTGCCATCTGGCCAAGAGGCGTATCGGATTCGAGCGTGCAGAGGGGCATTTTTTTTTGACGCAGAAGATCGCAGGCAGCGCGCTCGGGGGCCATGACGCGCTCGGCCCACCAGTCCGGATTCGCGTTTACAATGCCGTAAAGTATCTTTTGGCCAAGATAGGACATTCCCACTTCATAGATGTCGGGAAAGGCAAGGGCAATGCGCAGCTTGACCAGGCTGGCATCCTTGTGAACGGAACCGGTTTCGGATCCGGTATAATAGGCAGGTTTGGGCAGCAGGTGCAAAAGCTCGCGCATCAGGCAGACGTTATCCAGGGCGAATGTCGATTGAAAAAATTTTCGGGATACACTTGCTCATTTTCGCCGCAAATGCAAGTCCCCCCTGGCCATATTAGCCAGAGGGTCTATAGCGAGCAAAATAGGGTCACCCAGAATGGCACGCTAAAATCAAGCGCCACGGAGTGCAGTACGGCAGCCATAACCCAGTTTTTGCCGGCATAGCGGATGATAACAGGCAATGTTGTGTCAACAGTGGTACAGCCGCCGCTGACAATAACGGCTGGCGCGCCAAAAAAGCGCACAAGCAGGGGCGCGGCAAGCAGTGTGAAAAGTTCGCGGAGGATATTTGCCATCAGCGCTACGGCGCCAAGATCTGCGCCCTTGTACTGGGTAATAAAAATGGAGGACAGNGAGTAATAGCCAAAGCCGGCTCCTACAGCCAGACAATCCCAGACGCTCCAGGTCAGAAAAATGGAAACCAGCGCAGCGCCTGCGAAACTNCCCAGAGTGGTGGAAAGCGGCAACAGCAGGGCCNAGGGCCGCAATGAGCGCATGATTTCGCCAAGTTTTCTGTCCGAACCNAGAGAAAGGCCAACAAGAAACATGAGCAGCCAGAGCGCCCACAATGCNGTATNCGATTCTGTAAGCGCGACTGGCATATCCATGCATCTGGCCAGTATCAGGCCGAGCAGAAACACTGCGAGAATTACGAAGCTATCTGCCATTGACCTGCATGGCNCCTNNGATGACTCACTTGCCTTTTCCTGGAAAATCCTTTGTGCCGGACAGAAAAAGGCCGCGTTTTGNCAGCATTTTCGAGACAAGCGTGACCAGCAAAATAGNGCCTGCCACACAGGCAAGCATAAGNAGGGCTGCCTGCAGACCCAGGCGCGGCAAGGCGGAAAACAGGGCGTCGTTAGCGCCAATCTGAAGGCCAAGCAGAAAAAGGAGAAAGAGGATGGAGCAATAGATCAGGCGCCCNAGAAGAGTTTCGCTGATTNTGCCGACAAAAAGCCTGCCTGCGCAAATGCCGGCNGCCATCACAAGAATCGCTATGTACATCAGCGCACTATCTGGGCGAGNCTGGAACGCAGGAATGAAACGATCTGCNCNGTATCCGCATCGGAATAATCTTCAAGGGCCCGCAGAACCATTGCTTTCTGGCCCCGGAAGATCTTTGCCGTAAAAGGCCTGGCGCCGGCGCTTTCAAGCAGCGCGCAAGCGCANTCCNCGCCCAGGATAATTACGCCGCGGCTGCCAAGCGCGCGCACGCCTGACCAGAACAGATCGGATTGCACAGCGTCGCCCAGCTGGCACGGCCAGAAAGTATGCGTTCCCGCCGGATATCNAAGCGCGCCAATCAAATTGCGCAGCATCTGGCTGCGTCTTGCGCGAGCCTGCGCCTCTTCCGCAGTATCCGCCTGTCCGGAATTTTTGCCGGCAGCCAGATCCTTGCCAAGATTTGCGTAAGTCCAGACCACCTTGCCGCGTTTTGTGAGGCCAAATTGCGCCTGCCATTCGGGGGGCCAGTCCGCTTCCGGAACAGGCTTCCAGTCCNGTGCCTTTTTGGGCTCCGGCCTTTGCGTCGCCTCCATGCGTTTGGGAGCGGGCGNACGGCGGGCTGCAAGCCTGTCAGGGATTTCCCTGACAGGAGAATCTGCCCTGGANNNCGNGNTTAAGTCCTCCTGCAGGAGNAGATAGCGCAAGCCCCTGCCAAGCCAGATTCCAGTTGCGGGATTTACAGTTTCAAAAGCCATGTGAGCAAATCCCAGGCTATATCAGCTTTGGATTTGGGGCCCCAGACCTGGCTCCGCCCTGTTCTGTCAAGAACAGCCATGGAGCNGCTTTCAGAGCCAAAAACGCCAGCATTGATCTGATTGGCAGCAATCAGATCCGCATTTTTACTGGTTAGCTTGATTTCGGCAAATGGCANCAGGGACGGCGGATCAGGAGCAATCTCCGCGGCAAAGCCGAGAATTTTCTGATTCGGCTTGCGCTCCCTTGCNAGAGTAGCGAGAATATCGGGATTCGCCTTGAAGNCCAGCTGGAACCCGGCGCCCANATCTGNCTTTTTTGCCTTCTGCNGCAATGCNTCCGGAGTTGAAGCAGGCGCGTAATCCGCCACTGCAGCGCAGAAAAGGCCAAGATCCGCATCAGGCCAGGCCGATTGCGCCGCCTCCAGCATTTCGTTCGCGCTGGTCACATTGATACGCGTGATTGCGGAAGGGAAAAAGACATCGATNCCTGGCCCGCATATTGCGCGCACCTCTGCGCCGCGCAGCCATGCGGCTGTNGCCAGGGCCGCACCCATGCGCCCGCTTGAGGCATTTGTCCAGAAACGCACGCTGTCCCAGCGCTCCCTTGTAGGCCCAAGCGTCACCATGACTCTGAGGCCAGCCATGTCAGCTGGCGCAAGCGCCTGGAGCAGGTTGAGGAAAATCTCCGGCAATTCCGCAAGCCTGCCNCGCCCCTCNTCGCCACAGGCGGTAATGCCAGTGCCCGGCTCGACTATCNTGACCCCCCTNTTGCGTAAAACGCTGGCATTCGCAACAGTGGCNGGATTTGCCCACATGCGCGGATTCATTGCCGGAGCGATAACNACAGGNCCGCCAAACGCCAGATACTGGGCTGNGAGCATGGTATCGGAAATGCCATNCGCCATNTTGGCAAGAGTATTGGCCGAGGCAGGAGCAATCAGCATTGCCTGGGCCTGCTGGCCTGGTTCAAGATGCGCAAATGCGGCTTCTCCAGCGAACATTTCCCCATAGACCGGGTTGGCGCCAAGAGCTTCGAAAAGCAGCGGCGAAACAAATTGAGCGGCGCCAGCGCTGAGCGTGGCTGAAACCTGCATATCAAGGGCAAGAAAAGCGCGCAGCAAATCGGCGGCCTTGTAGCAGGCCACAGAGCCGCTTAGGCCAAGGTGCGCTTTTTTCCCTGCGAAATGGCTACTGCGACAAAATGGATTTGCATCTATCTTCGCGCTCACAATTCCTGCTCCGAAAAGCTGTCCTCCTTGTCCGCCGGGCCAAATGTTTCTCCAGGCAGGGAGCTGTATGCCTCATCAGAAACGCCTGGATCGCTGATTGTCGCGTTATCAGCCAGGCGCGGACCAGCCCAGACCTGAACAACAGTCAGCATGCCCTGGGCGTGAAAAAGCAATGTCGCAAGCTCGCTGTCTTTCTGGTAAACATATATGGCGCGATCTCCAGCGCGTTCAAACATGCGCAATTGCCAGCCAGCCTGTCTGAGTCTGGCATAAAAGCTTGATCCGCAATCTTCCTGATCAACATGGCCGCGGAAGACCTCAAGCCCCTCCTTGCGGCCGCCCCCACTGATTTTGCCATGCGAGGGATAGTATTGCAAACCGGCTGGCAAAGGAATATGTAACAACTGGCTTGAGCTGGCATTCTTGCCGCCTGTAAGGGGATCGTTGGTATATAGATTCTGGCCCTGCAGCACACAGGCGCACAAGGCGGAAGACAAAAGCAACAGATACAGAAATTTCATGAGGCATCCTCGGCTTGCTGGGGAAACCACAAATTAACCCTTGAGGCCGGCTCTTGCAAGGCCGGCCAATTCGCGCTTCTGCCATATGGACGATTATTCGCTTGATAGCTACTTCTACGAGCTCCCACAGGAATTGATCCCCCAGCAGCCGCCCGCGGAACGCGGAGCATCTCGCCTGATGATCCTCACGCGTTCGGGAACCGCGCCGCCCAGGCACGCACTCTTCAATAACCTGATTGAAAATTTGCCAAAAGACGCCCTGCTTGTTGCTAACAACAGCCGCGTGCTGCCAGCCAGGCTTCTTGGCGCAAGGCCTCAAGGGGGCAAAGCGGAATTCCTGCTCCTGACGCCATTGCCGCTGGTTGATTCCGGCAACAATGCCGCACTAGTGAACGGACTGATTCGCCCAGCGGCAAAAATACGCATAGGCGATACGCTAAATTTTGGGCAGGTAAAAGCGGAAATTCTGGAAAAACGCGATTTTGGCAAATGTCTTGCCAGACTGTCCTGGCAAGGGGAACTGGAAAAAGCGCTTCTACGGGCTGGTACGCTACCTTTGCCGCCCTATATTCGCCGCGCACCATGCCCTGATGATTTTGAACGCTACCAGACGCTCTACGCCAGCCAGCCTGGCTCCATAGCCGCGCCAACCGCAGGGCTGCATTTTACTGAAGCCATGCGCAGGGCCCTGACAAAAGCGGGCATTGAGTGGCAGGAAGTTTCCCTTCATGTCGGGTATGGAACATTTTCACCGGTTCGCGCAAGTGACATACGCGCCCATGAAATGCATTCCGAATACGCGGTGATCGATCCTGCAGCCGCAGATAAAATTCAGCAGGCAAAGAGGGAAGGCAGACCCGTGATAGCAATCGGCACAACCAGCGCGCGGACTCTGGAAGGCGTGTTCATGAAAGTGGGAGAAGTTGGGCCATTTGCCGGCATGATAAATTTATTTCTCTATCCTGGCCGGGAATTCCATGTCATAGATGGCTTGCTGACCAATTTCCATTTGCCAAAATCGTCGCTCCTGATGCTGGTGAGCGCATTTGCTGGCAGAAACAGGATCATGGAAGCATATTCAGAGGCGGTAAAAACGGGCTATCGATTTTTCTCTTATGGAGATGCCATGCTCATAACGCCTGGCGACCAATAACGCATTTGGCAAAAACAGGCCATCACCTGATATAGACCATCAGGGCGGCAAACACTGCCGCCTGGGCGAACATCAGGCCAATGAGCCATTTCAGTATCTCGTGCTTTCCTTCCTCCATGCGCTTCTCAAGATCCGCTTTTGTGGTTATGATCGTTTTCTCAAGATCAGCCCGGGTTCTTTCAATCGATTTCTCAAGATCTGTGCGCGTTTCCTGAATCGATTTTTCAAGATCTGCCCGAATTCTCTCAATTGATTTCTCAAGATCAGCACGTGTCTCCTGAATTGATTTCTCAAGATCGGCCCGGGTAGCCGCAATCTCGGCATTTGTAGCCAAAA
>JAAUYW010000072.1 GCA_014804915.1 Desulfovibrio sp.
CCAGGCAGAGGCTTGAGACTGTCGCGGAGATCGCGCCGATTGCAGTAACCGGCGTCGGCCAGAAAGGCAGCGGAGCGGCGAACATGGATGCGCTGGCAAAGAGCAGGGCTCCGCACTGAATCAGCGCCGAGACCGCGCCATTATCGCCACGGTTGGCCTCAAGCATTACAACTGTTGACGGCGGCCGCAGCGCGCTGCCACAGAAGGTTATTGGCGCCATGAGCAGGGCAAATGTCCAGGGGCCGCGGGCGCCAAAACCTAGCATGAGGGCCCCTGCCAGGGCCATGACCAGAATCTCCGCTGCGAGAACAGCCCTGCGGTTCAATTTTGAAAACCAGTAAAGGTGGGCCAGGGGCGCGCCCAGGCTGAAAGCCGCGTTCATTGCGAAAAAGAGGCTGAAAGCCTGGGGACTGAGTCCGAAAAGATCCTGATAGACGAAAGTAGAGACTGCCAGGAAAGACATGAAGGGCATTGTCAGGGCGGAAAAAATCAGGAACGGCTTCAGAAATTCGCAATTGCGCAGCACGCGCCAGAGAGCCTGAAAGGCCGCGCCAAGGCTGGCGGAGCCTGTGGTTCGCGCTGTTTCGCGCAGGCCCAGGGCTCCGGCCAGCGCCAGGACGCCGCAAAGCGCGAGCGCCCAGAAGACGCCCCGCCAGCTCATGAAGTAAAGCAGACCCCCGCCAATCACCGGCGCGCACATGGGCGCGAGGATATGCGCGGCCTGCATGAAGCTGACTATTTTTTCCATGAAACTGCCGCGCAGGATGTCCTTCACAATCGCGAGCGACATGGCGCTGGCAGCTGCGCACCCGGCGGCCTGCAGGCCGCGCATGGCGAGAAGCACCCAGATTGAGCTTGTGATTGCGGCAAGCGCGCTGGTGACAATATAGATGGCCGATCCGGCGATGAGGACAGGCCTGCGGCCATACCTGTCGCTGAGCGGGCCCCAGAACAGGGTTGAGAGGGCATACACGAGAAAAAACGCGCTCATGCTGTCGCTGACAAGATCGTCAGTTGTGGACAGCGCCTCGGCCATTGTCGGCAACGCCGGCAGATACATGTCAGTGGAGAGCGGCGCAAACGCGCTCAGAAAGGTCAGATAGGCAATCAGGTAGCGGTTGCCAGGCCTGAAAATGCGCCTTGAATTTGGCATGGCGATCTTGTGTCCGTTTGTCAGGATATCATGTCATGCGCCTGAAATTGCCAGACGCGTCCTGCTGAAATTACTGTCATCCTCCACTGGATTATAACCATTCCCCTGATTTTGTGAACGCGCTCCCGGAATTTCAGGGCGATTGAATTTCCAGTCCTGACAGACTATACTGGGAAGGAAACATTTTGCCCAATCTGCCGCATGGAAGGTATTCAAATTGAAACCTGCTACGCACTGCCGCGTTTTGATCGCGCTCCTGCTGCTCGCCTTGCTTTGCGCCTGCGCCAAAAAACCGGGCCAGCCCGCGCCGCCTGCCCAGCCGGAAGCNGACATCGCCGACATNCGCGAATTTCCGCAAAATCTTGAAATTTACGCGCGCGAGGCCGGAGNCAGTCGGCGGCTTATAAGCGAGGCCGAGCAGGCCGCTCTCTACNCCTCTTTTCTGAACATCTATTTCGGCCCCTGGGANATGAGCCGCACTTCCATNCCGCGNCGCGAGGCAGCGGCTGTCAGCAAANGGGCCAGGGGCTACAAGTATGGCGGCCAGCCCTGGAGCGANGCCGAATGGCAGGCNATTCTCGCCAATATGCAGATCTCGCGGTTCCCATCGCGCAGCGCCCNGGCGATCACAGTGCGCCAGACTGATCTGCGCGAAGCGCCNACCCATGAGGCGCGCTTTGCGAAACCGACCCCAAAGCCNGAGCTGGATCCATTCGACTATCTCCAGTATTCCTCCCTGCCGCCTGGAATGCCNCTCCTGATTGCGCATACGAGCCAGGATGGCAAATGGCATTACATAGAATGCCCAATAGCTGGCGGCTGGGTGGATGCCAGCGACATAGCCCTGGTTGACCCTGCATTCAAGGCACTCTGGCGCGAACATGGATATGCGGCGCTGATTCGCGACGGCGTAACCCTGCCAGGCACAGGCCCGGGGGGCAGGGATGGCAAGGCGGGCATTGGCGCGATCCTGCCGCTGANGCAGCAGNGCGGCTCCGGCCTGCGGGTTATTGTGCCAATTCGCGAAAAGGATGGCAGGGCAGGCACGGCCGAAATCATGCTTTCCGCTGCTGACGCCATGCCAATGCCGGCGCCGCTCACTGCGGGCATGGTCGCCAGGGTAGGCAACGCCATGATGGGCCAGCGCTATGGCTGGGGCGGAATGCTTGGGCTGCGCGACTGCTCGGCCATGCTGCGCGATCTTTTCGCTCCCTTTGGCCTCTGGCTGCCGCGCAATTCCGCGGCGCAGGCCAGGCGCGGAGCGGTCATCCGCCTGGATGGCATGACTGCAAGCGAAAAGGCCGCCACAATCCTGCGCGACGGCAAGCCGTTCCTGAGCCTCGTCGGCCTGCCAGGCCATATAACCCTGTATGTAGGCGCCTGGAAAAACCGGCCGGCCCTGTTCCACAATGCCTGGGGCCTGCGCATTGTCANGGACGGCAACGACGACGAGCGCTTTGTAATCGGCCGCGCGGTCGTAACCTCCATCACGCCTGGCATGGAGCTCGAAAACCTGTACAGGCCAAAAACCTTTGTTGACCGCATCCGCACACTGACGCGCCTGGGACCNCGCTAAAATGGAAATAGCCGTTAGCCGGGCAGATGCCGGCCAGCGCCTGGATGTGCTGCTGAAAGCCAGCTTTCCGGAGCATTCCAGGGCCAGAATTCAGCAGGCAATCANAAACGGCCACTGCTGGCTGGATGGGCGGCAGGTTCTGGATCCGGCCCTGAAGCCAGCGCCTGGGCAGACAATCAGGATAAGCATCGANGACCGGCAAGCGGCCCTTNCGCCGTGCCCGGGAAATCTGGAAATCGTCTGGCAGGACGAGAACATCGCGATTTGCGCCAAGCCTGCCGGCCTGACTGTGCACCCCTGCCCCTCCTGCCCGGGGGANACCCTGGCCAACCAGCTCCTGGCCAGGTTTCCGCAGCTGGCCAGCCAGGGCGGCGAGCGGCCCGGCATTGCGCATCGCCTGGACAGGGATACCAGCGGCCTTATCGCCATTGGGCTGGATGAAAAAAGCAGNCTTGGCCTTTCGGCAATGTTCGCNGAGCGCAAGATCCACAAGGAATATCTGGCCCTNGTCGCNGGCGAGCCGCCTGCTAAGGGGGAATGCCGCGAAGCGATTGGCAGGCATCCGGCGCTGAAAACCCGCATGGCAGTGCTTGCCAGCAATCGCGGCGGCAAGGCCGCGCATACGGAATGGCGAAAGCTCTGGAGCAATGGCAGGTTTTCCCTTTTACGGCTTGTCATCCACAGCGGCAGAACGCACCAGATCCGCGTGCACATGGCGCATCTGGGCTATCCGCTGCTTGGCGACAGGACATACGCGCCCAGACCTGTGGCGGACATGGCCCCGCGCCAGATGCTCCACGCCGCCAGGCTCACGTTCAGGCATCCTGAAACTGGCGAGGAAATAGACGTTTCCCTGGCCCCGCCTGAAGACTTTTTCGCTGCCGCGCTTGCAAATTGCCGCCAGCTGCGCCGAATTGTGGTTACCGGCAACCAGGGCTGCGGCAAATCCTCCTTTTGCAGGGCGCTTGCAAATCTGGGACTGCCAGTGATCAGCGCGGATGACATTGTCGCCAGGCTCTACAGCCAGGAAAGCGACGCTACGTACTGGATCAGGCAGCATCTCGGCCAGGAGGCCATCAACCCGGACAATTCCGTCAATAAAAGGCGGCTTTTCAAAATCCTGCAGGAACGGCCAGAACTGAAAAGGGAACTTGAAACAGCGGTTCATGGCATGGTCGAATGCAGGCTTGAGCAGTTCTGGCAGGAAAACGCGGACAAAAAGGCAGCTGTGGCCGAAATTCCGCTTTACTTTGAAAGCGCGCTGCCTGGAATGCAGGAAGCGGCGCCGCTGGTGGTCGGCGTTCATTGCCCGGAAAAGACGCGCTGGCGGCGGATAGCTGAAACCAGGGGCTGGAGCCAGGACAAGATCGAGGCTATCGAAAGCTGGCAGTGGCCTGAAGCCAGAAAAATGGCCGCCTGCGATGAAGTAATCGATAATTCTGGCGCTGAAGACAGCCTTGAATGCGCGGCTTCCGCATTCATCGCAAAACTGGATGCCAGGCAGGCTGAGGAAAACGCGGCCCTGCTCGCCAAATTCAGGAAACTTTGCAATGCGGCCGCGGATTTGCGCAAGACGTAAATCTCTGTTATGCTTCAAACGAATAACGCGGCTGGCCAATTTCGCCAGAATCTGGGCCAAATTCATCTTCAATCCCGACGTTGCCGGGGAAAATGCGCAGTCAGCGGAGGCTGCCTGTGAGGCGTTTTTATCAGGAAAGCTGGCAGGGAATTCCCTTCACCTCCTTTTCGCATATTTCCTTTTTTCGTCTGGCGGATTCCCGCTTCTACTCCACGTTCTACGAGGCCCTGTTCCGCCGCTACAAGAGCTGGGACGATTTGCCAGGCCTCTGGCGGAAAAACAAGGACAAGTCCGCTGACTGGATTGGCCGGCAGATAGACGCGATCGTGGCGGCCGGCGCCGAAACGCCGCCCAAAGTGCTTTCCATAGGCAGCGGCGTTGGCTACATGGAGAAAACGTTGCTCCAGAAGCGGCCGGATATCGAACTGCACGTCAATGAGCCGAGCACGGTCGGCATGAAATGGATCCGGAAGCTGATTCCTGCGGACAGGATCTATATTGGCGCGCCAACGCTCTGCATTCCGCCAGATCTCACCTTTGACCTGATCTACCTGTCCGCAGTGGACTACGGCATTCGCACACGCGAGCTGACGCGGCTGCTGGAGCAGCTGACTGCGCAGCTTGCGCCGCATGGCGAGATGCTCTGCATTTCGGCCTCGCTGCTTCAGGAAGATTCCTTTGTCGGCGCGCTTGTGAACTCCCTTAAAAATGTCATTCGCGGAATGCTGCACTATACCGGCATTCGCAGGCAGCAATTCTGGGGCTGGCGGCGCACCCAGAAGGAATACCGGCGCCTGTTCTCCCAGGCCGGATTGCGGGATATCGCGGATGGCACGCTTGACGACGGCTTTGACAGCTACTGGATTCGCGGCGTGCCTGCCCCAAAATCCGGCCAGGAAACGGACAGCCAGGCCCAAAAGACGCCCTGAAACCCCAAACTGGCGGCAGCTTGCGCCAATGCGTGAAACATGAGCAAAAGATGGCTGATAGTGCTTGCCGGCTTCCTGCTTGTCCGGCTTTTGCAGATTATCCTGAGATAGCGGCCGCGGAGGTGGCAACTTTCACGCAAGCGGCCTGATTCAGGATGCCGCCTGCTGCGGATTTTGCGAACTCCTGAGAATTATCCGCGTGATTTCCGCAGGCACGCCGATTCTGCATGAAAAACCGTTCCAGAGACCGGTGCCAGGGCTCACGTAAAGATTCTTGCCATTGACCGGATAAAGGCCGGAGACAAAGCCCGCATTGAACCGCGCTATCAGCGGCTGCAGGAAAAACATCAGGCCGCCGTGAGTATGGCCGGAGAGCATGACGTCGGCCTGGGCTGAATATTCCCGCGCCATTTTCGGCTGGTGCGTCAGCAGGATGCGCACCGCCTCCGGAGCGTCCCTCAGCGCGGCGTCCAGATCCGGGCCGTCAAATCCGAAGCGGGCGGCATTGAGGTCGGGAATGCCGGCCACCACAATTGTCTCGCCGTTGATTTTGAAACTGCGATGGCTGTTATCGAGAATCCGGATATTCAGATCTTCCAGTTCCTTTCGCCATTCGGGCATGTTCCAGTAGTATTCGTGATTGCCTGTCGAGCCCAGAACGCCGTAGCGGGCCTTCAGGTCAGCAAGCGGCTGAAGCTCGGAGGCCAGCTCGGAGGCATAGCCGTCAATGTAATCGCCTGTCAGCAAAACCAGATCCGGCTCAAGGGCGTTCACGCGGCTTACGACTTGCGCCAGCCAGTCCCTGCCCAGAATCGGGCCAATGTGCAGATCTGTAAGCTGCACAAGCGCCAGGCCATCCAGGGCCGGGGGCAGGTTTGCAAGCCTGATTTCAATTGTCCGCGGCTCGGGCACTTTTATTGCCTGCCATGTGCCCCAGGCGCCAAGCGCAAGGGCAAGCACTGCCAGGCCGGCGCGAATCGCGCCAGTGGGCAGATTGCGCGGCACTGGCACGCCGGCCCTGGCGAGAAGCCAGTTGCCGAGAAGATAAATATCCCAGAGCAGGAGGAGAAAGAAGAGGATAATCAGGGCGCCATAGAGAGCCTCAAAAAAAATCAGCGCGGCCCTGGGCAGCTGGGGCGCGAAAAAGGCGCCGCCGACAAACTGGTAAATTTCATATTTGAGGCTTGCAAACAGGACGAGGCAGCAGCCTGCGACCCTGGCGGCCGCGCCCAAGTCCGTTCTGAAAAACAGGTTGAAGCTGACAAAAAGAAAAATAATGAACGAGGCAATATAAAGCAGCATAAAAGCTCCGGAACAGGAGAGGCTGGCAAATAGCCGGAATTGGCGGACAGGGGCATTTTCAAAGAGAAAACGCGCCTGCCCGCCAGGCAATCGGAAAGCCCTTTTTCGCGGCCCTGGCGGCAGGAATCAGGGCACGTCTGGCAGCAAGGGCAGTTTGGTTGGCGATGTGACTGTCACCTCATGGCTGATCTCGGTCTTGCCATTCGCTGGCACATCCACAATCCAGTAAAAGGAATGCTCCCTGGCGTCCACTTTCGGCTCTGGCGCGTTTCTGTAGCTAATCTTGACCTCCTTGTCCACTATCATGGGGTACGGGCGCTCCACTCTCACTTTTATGGGCTCGTTATGGCCATTGTGAATGGTGTAAACCCAGCCCCAGGTCCAGGACTTGCTGGTGTTGATCAGGCCGGATTCGCCGCGCTGGCGCGTATCGGTCGTAGTAACCGTGACGCGCGGATCAGCGCCAAAGTAAAGCGTGGCCTCGCCGCTTCTGGGACGGAATTCGCCTGTGCCGACATTCTGGCCATTCACGCTGTATTCCGCCAGTCCGGCAGGCCAGGCCTGGTTGGGCGGCAAATCATATTTGGCCATCAGCCAGACCTGGCTGGAATTCCGGCTCGGTCTTGCCAGCCACTGCAATGGCGCCTTCCAGGCGGCGGCCGTGATCTGCATGCGCGACCTGCCCTGGCTGAGTCCCCTTTCAGCCAGCTTCCAGGTGGCGTAAATGGCGTCCGTATTGGCTGTCACGCCTGCCACGGGCCCGGCCGCATCAGCCGCAGCCTCCGTTTTCATGGCCCTTATGGCCATTGGGGCCGGAGCGTTTCGCTCCTGCGGGCGCCTGCTTGCGGAATCAATCACCCATTCCGGCAGGGCGGCAGGCTCGCGCGGCCCGTATGATTTGGTCGCCAGCGTGATTTCCGTATTGTCCCAGTTGATGCCTGTATATTGCCACACTTCCGCCAGCATGCGCACGTCGATTTCATCGCGCTCGCCCTCATTCGGGCGCGTATTGAAATCATACACTGCTTCCCAGCCGCAGCCGTCATGATTGTAGCTGTAATCGACAGTAACTTCCCCGCCTTCAGCGGCGTCGCCGCCAAGCTCCACGCGCACCCGCTCGCCCAGATCCGACGGCCTGGGCATGCGCGACAGCTCCTCATTAATCAGCTTCAGCTCGCGCTCAAGCCTGGCCTGCTCCAGCCAGAGCTGCGGCATTGCGGACTGCATGGCGCCCTGCAGCTGCTCCACATCCTGCGAATTGGCGGATTTTGGCAGGCCCTGCCACAATGCCAGACGGGCGTTGACTGTCTTGAGCTTTGCGGAAATATCAATTTTGGCCTTTTCAATTTCAGCGCGCCTGCCGGCAAGGGGCGAGCCCTGATTGAGCAATACCGGCGTCGTGTGCCAGCGCGCGATTGTCCTGCCTGGTATGGACAGCTGCAGATTCGCCGCATCCGCGGGAATCACAAATTCAACGACAGGCTTGCCCTCGTGTTTTTTCACCTCAAGTTTCTGGCTGACCTCCAGGCGCGCGCCTGTCGGCGAGAGCAGCGCCGTGCGCGGCGAAGCCAGCTCGTCAAGCGACGCCTCTTCAGGCGCGGCGGCAAGAGCCAGGGCTGGCCACAGCCAGAGCGCAAACCCCAAAAGCCCGAATATGTTCCTCATTCCCCCTCCTTCCGGCATGGCCGCGATCAACGTGTGAATTTGCGAAATTTCGGCCTGTGCGGAGTCTCGGCGTCCTTGCCCAGGCGCTTTTTGCGATCTTCCTCATATTCGGAAAAATTGCCGTCAAAAAAATTTACGGCGCCATCTTCCTCAAAAGCCAGGATATGGGTAGCAATCCGGTCCAGAAACCAGCGATCATGGCTGATGACCAGCGCGCTGCCTGCGAAATTCTCAAGTCCGTCCTCAAGCGCGCGCATTGTGTTGACATCCAGATCATTGGTGGGCTCGTCAAGCAAAAGCACATTCGCGCCGGATTTGAGCATTCTTGCCAGGTGCAGGCGATTGCGCTCCCCGCCTGACAGCAGCTCCACCTTTTTCTGCTGATCCTGGCCCTGAAAATTGAAGCGGCCGCAATAGGCGCGGCTATTCACCTCGCGGTTGCCCAGCCTGATGGTTTCCTGGCCGTCGCTGATCGTTTCATAGACGGTCTTGCCGTCCTTCAGCGATTCGCGGCCCTGATCGACGTATGCGAACTTGACGCTGTCGCCAATCCTGAGCTTTCCCGAATCCGGCTTTTCCTGGCCAGTCAGCATTCTGAAAAGGGTTGTCTTGCCAGCGCCATTTGGCCCGATGATGCCGACTATCGCGCCAGGCGGCACATTGAATGTAACATCCTCCATCAACAGCCTGTCCCCAACCCCTTTTGCCACTTTCTCAAGCTCGATCACGTTCTTGCCGAGTCTGGGGCCAGGCGGAATATAGATCTGCAGGTCCGGCGCGCGCTTCTCGCTTTCATGGCTGAGCAAGGCCTCGTAGGCGTTTATCCGCGCCTTGCCCTTGGCATGGCGACCCTTTGGCGACATTCTGATCCATTCCAGCTCGCGCGCAAGCGTTTTCTGCCTCTCGGCCTCGGCCTTTTCCTCATTGGCAAGCCGCTTCTGTTTCTGTTCCAGCCAGGAGGAATAATTGCCTTTCCAGGGAATGCCCCTGCCGCGGTCCAGCTCCAGTATCCAGCCTGCGACATTGTCCAGAAAATAGCGGTCATGGGTTACGGCAATGACAGTGCCCGGAAAAGTGTGAAGATACCGCTCCAGCCAGGCCACAGACTCCGCGTCAAGATGGTTTGTAGGCTCATCGAGCAGCAGGATGTCCGGATTCTGGAGCAGCAGGCGGCACAGGGCGACGCGGCGGCGCTCGCCGCCCGAAACCTGGTTGACAGGCATGTCGCCCGGGGGGCAGCGCAGCGCGTCCATCGCCATTTCAATGCGGGAATCCAGGTCCCAGAGATTCTGGGCGTCCATCTTTTCCTGGATTTTCGCCTGCCTGTCCAGCAGCGCCTGCATCTCGTCGTCGCTCATTGGCTCGGCGAATTTGGAGTTGATCTCCTCAAATTCCCTGACAATCGCCTTTTGCGGCGCGACGCCCTCCTCCACCACCTCCCGCACTGTCCGGCTTTCACCGGCCAGCGGCTCCTGCTCGAGATAGCCTATTGTATAGCCCGGGGCGAGAACGGTCTTGCCTTCAAAATTCCTGTCAACTCCAG
>JAAUYW010000073.1 GCA_014804915.1 Desulfovibrio sp.
CATGGCAAAAATGCGCGGCCTGAAAACCCTGTTTCTGACTGGCACTGACGAGCACGGCGACAAGATTGTCCAGGCGGCGGAAAAAAACGGCCTCTCGCCCCAGGCCTTCACCGATGAGATCAGCGCGGCTTTCCGCAGCCTCTGGCCGCGGCTTTCCGTCAGGACAGACTTCTTCGAGCGCACCACCAGCCCCGCGCATGTCGCGTCTGTCCAGGCATTCCTGCAGCGCATTTATGATGCCGGCGATATCTATTTTGGCGAATTTGGCGGCTATTACTGCTATGGCTGCGAGCGTTTCTATACCGAAAAGGAGCTTGAAAACGGACTCTGCCCCCAGCACCAGACAGCGCCGCAATTCATCAGCGAGAAAAACTATTTTTTCCGCATGTCCAGGTATCTGCCCTGGCTGAAGGAATACATCGCCGGGCATCCGGACCTGATTCGGCCGGAGCGCTATCGCTCGGAAGCGCTGGCAATGCTCGAGGCCGGCGCGCTGGAAGATCTCTGCATTTCGCGTCCCAAATCCCGCCTCACCTGGGGCATCGAGCTCCCCTTTGACAGGGAATATGTCTGCTATGTCTGGTTTGACGCGCTGGTCACCTACCTGAGCGGCATCGGCTGGCCGAATGGGAAGGAATTCGGGGAATTCTGGCCAGGCGAGCACCTGATCGCCAAGGATATCCTCAAGCCCCATGCAGTCTTCTGGCCGTGCATGCTGAAGGCTGCCGGGCTGCCTGTTTACAGGCATCTCAACGTCCACGGCTACTGGCTCTCCCGCGACACCAAAATGTCCAAATCGCTTGGCAATGTCGTTGATCCGCTCCAGGTTCTGGCTGATTTTGGCCTGGATGCCTTCCGCTTCTTCCTGATGCGCGACATGCGCTTCGGCCAGGACGCCAGCTTCAGCGACGAAGCCATCATCACGCGGGTCAATTCCGATCTGGCCAATGACCTTGGCAATCTCTTCAGCCGCACCCTGTCCATGAATGGCAAGTATTTCAATGGCCTTGCGCCAGACGGCGGCGCGCCCGGGCCGGAAGAGGAGGAGATAGGCGCCATCTGCCTTGAAGCTGTGGCAAACTACATCCAGCTTTTCTCGCAGTGGCATTTCAGCCGCGGCCTTGAGTCGCTCTGGGTCATTGTTGACAGGCTCAACAAATTTATCGACACAAGCGCGCCCTGGACCCTTTACAAAAAGGGAGAAACCGCAAGGCTGGCAGCAGTCATGAGCGTGATTCTCGCCTGTCTGCGCAAAATTGCCATCTGCCTCTGGCCGGTAATGCCTGAAACTTCCGTAAAAATGCTTGCCCAGCTTGGCCAGCCGGGCCTGGAGCAGGACCAGCCGCCAATAACTGACGCAAACGCATTCGCGGCCAGGCTGGAGCCAATCGCTCCAGGCACGCGTCTGGCGACTGCCTCCGCTCTGTTTCCGCGCAGTGAGCGGAAAAAAGAGCGGTAGTCGACGCCCGAGCGCCCCGAGCCGGTCCAGGCCAGCTTCGAGGCATTCAGGACGCTGGATATTGCGGCCGGCACAATCACAAAAGCCGAGAAGCATCCGGACGCGGACCGGCTGCTGCGTCTGGAAGTGGATTTCGGGGAGCCCGCGCCCAGACAGATCATCTCCGGCATAGCGGAGTTTTTCAGCCCCCGGGAACTGCCAGGCAAGCGCGTTTGCGCGATTCTCAACCTGCCGGAGCGCAAAATCCGCGGGCTTGTCTCCCAGGGCATGATTTTGACCGCTTCCGGGCCAGACGGAAAGCTTGCGCTGGTGAACGTGCCCGAATCGACGCCCAACGGCGCAAGAATAAGCTAGCCTTTCCTTTCAGGTTCAGTCAAAAATGGATAATCTGACTGTAGCAATAATCCTGAGCATTGTCGAAGGCCTTACGGAATTTCTGCCTGTTTCCTCCACCGGACACCTGATTCTGGCCGGCGAGCTGCTCCATTTCACAGGCAGCCGCGCGGCGACATTTGAAGTTGTGATTCAGCTGGGCGCGATCATGGCGGTCGTCGTCCTCTACTGGCGCAGGTTTATCGGCCTGTTGCGGCCAGCTCCTGCTGCCCGTTTCGCAGGCTGGCGCGGCATCTGGCTCCTGTTTCTCACCACCCTGCCGGCCTGCGTGGCCGGCCTGCTGCTGCATTCGCTGATCAAGCAATATCTCTTCAGCGCCCGTTCGGTAGTTTTCGCCCTTGTCGCTGGCGCAATCTGCATGCTCATTGTGGACTGGAAGAAAAAGCGCGTGACAAGCGCCACGCTGGACGAGCTCACAGCCGCCCAGGCGCTGGGAATCGGCCTGGGACAGTGCCTCGCGCTCTGGCCCGGATTTTCCCGCTCGGCCGCCACAATCATGAGCGGCATTCTGCTTGGCGCCAAAAGGGGCGTTGCTGCGGAATATTCGTTTATAGCGGCAGTGCCTGTCATGCTGGCGGCGACAGGCTATGACCTGCTCAAAAGCTGGCAGCTTTTCACAGTTGCGGACATTCCCTTTTTCTGCGTGGGAATGCTCGGCGCGTTCCTCTCCGCGCTCTTCGCAGTCAAAATCTTCGTCGCGCTGCTGGCCAGGGTTACGCTCGCGCCCTTTGCAATCTACCGTCTCTGCCTTGCGCCAGTAGCCTGGTACTTTCTGGTCAGCTGAATCGTTCAATAATCTTTACCATATTTGGCGTTTACAGGGACGCTTTTTGTGCTAAACTGCCTTTTCTGAAATGAAGACAGCTATTTTTGGCATTTGCGTTGCCCTTATCTGCGCGGCCCTGTACGCGCTTGCGCCAACCGGCGAGCCGGAAGAGAATCTGGTTCCCTGGGCAAGGGAATCGCTCGCGCAATGCGTAAAGGTTACAGAAAGATTTCAGGACACCCTCATTGCCGCGGCCAGGGCCGCGCTTGGCCAGGCCAGGGAAGTAACGGGAAGGCTGGCCGCTCTCAACCCTCCTGATACGGACATTGAGCCGGAAACGCCGGGAGTGGTGCAGGGCAAGGTGCAAAAGGGCGAAACCATCGCCTCCCTGCTGGACAAGGCCGGTATTGGGCCCTCAAGGCAATTTGCAAATGCGGCGGCGAATGTCCTGAATCTCAAAAATTTTAAGGCTGGCCAGCCATATGCCATTTTCACGGATCCTGCCACTGGCCGCATTCGCCGTTTTGAATATGAGGTCAGCGACACGCGCCGCCTGATTGTGGAAGGCGAAAGCCAGCCGCAGGCGCGCATGGAGGATATCGAATACACCACGCTCCTCGAAAGCTGCGAGGGCGTGATTGATGACAGCCTGTTTCAGGCTATTGCCGATATTGGCGAAAATCCGGCGCTTGCCCTCAAGCTGGTTGAGCTTTTTGGCTCGGAGATCAACTTCATCCGCGACATTCAGGAAGGCGACTCCTTTTCGGCCCTGATTGAGAAACGTTACCGCGAGGGCGAATATCGCGGTTACGGACGCATCCTGGCAGCCACATTCACCAATCGCGGCAAAACCTACGAGGCCTGGATGTTCCGCGATCCGGAAGGCAACCTCAATTATTACAACAGCAAGGGAGAAAATCTCAAGAAAACGCTCCTCATGGCTCCGCTGGCTGTGACGCGCCTGACTTCCAAATTCACGCATACCAGAAGGCACCCGATTCTCGGGGGCATCCGCCCCCATCTTGGCGTGGATTACGCGGCGCCAACCGGCACGCCAGTCAAGGCTGTAGGAAATGGCGTTGTAACCAGGCGCGGCTGGAATGGCGGCTACGGCAACCAGATCGTGGTGCGCCACGCTGCAGGCCTGGAATCCATGTACGCGCACCTCTCTGGCTACGCGCCCGGTCTGCGCACTGGCCAGAAAGTAAAACAGGGCCAGGTGATTGGCTTTGTGGGCAGCACTGGAATGTCCACCGGCCCGCATCTGGATTTCCGCCTCCGCCAGGGCGACAAGTTTATCAATCCGGCCAAGGCGATCAATCCGCGCGGCGCGCCGGTTGACCCTGACCTGATGGCCTCGTTCAGGAAAACGCGCGACCTGGCAAAATCCTATCTTGAAGGCCGAAAACTTCCCGAAAAGTATGAGCTGGACAGCATTGTGCCCGACCATGTATCATTGCCGAAAAGCAGGAATGTGAAGGAGCCGCGCAAATTCACGAAAAGGCAGCTGATGCTGCTGAAAAGCATAGCTGCCCAGAAACGGATTGCGCAAAAGAGATTGAAAGAAATGGAGCGCTCGCACAAAAAGCGCAAGCGGAGCTGACATGATTTCATTCAATCCACATTGGGGCGGTCTGGATTACCTGCAGGATTCATCCCCGGCCGATGGCTGCGGCATTGTCTTCCTGCCCAGTCTGGCAAGCGACGCCACAGCGGCAGTTCCACAAATGGAATCCGAAGAAAGCGTACACCAGTTCATGCAATCCGGCTTCAGGGCCGCAACCGAGAACCTCTATAGCGCGGGTCTGCTGGTCAGCGAAGGCATCTGAGCCGGCCACTCCGCCCGGAGCGCCCCTGGTTCGGACAGCCTCAGTCCCTGCAGCCTGCCTTGCATTCGCGTATGGACAAGGAACAAAAATCTGGCCGCAAGCCCCTGCGCGCGGTAATATCTGAAATAGACCAGGAGATTCTGCGCCTGCTTGTGCGCCGCTCCAACCTGCTGGCAAAATTGCGCGAAAATGGCCGGCTGCCCGCAAGCGAGGAGAAATTCCTGCGCGAGGCCTGGCAAAACGACGTAGCGCGCGTCAGCCGCGATCCCGGGCTGTCCGGACGCTTTTTCACGCTCATGCAGCAGGTTTCTTTCCTGCCCAGGCCTAAAGACGGGGCCAGCGAAGCCGATTCAGTGCCAGGCAGTCAAAGACGGGACGCCTTCAATCTCGCGCCGCCGAAAAAGCCGGCGGATATAGCCCTTGCCGCCCCGCTTTCCGGCTGGCAGACCAGGATGTGGCTTTATCTGGCCGCCCAGGCAGGCCAGGAGCTGCGGCTTGCCCCATGTCTGCAAAATGACGGGCTCGTCGATTATGTCAAGGGCCTTGCGCAAATGGGCGCGGCAGTTACCCGCGAAGATGACGCCATACTCTGCAGAAGCGCATCTCCCCTGGGCGCGCCGGACAAGGTCCTGCATGCCGGCGGCAGCGAACTGAATTTTTATGTTTTCCTTGCCCAGTACCTGGGACGGCATTCCCGCGTCAAAATCACCGGCGACGCGGTTTTGCAGCTTGCCGACTACACAGGGCTGAAACATTTTTTGCCAGCGCTTGGCGCGCGCATGATCAATATCGTGCCACGCAGCGCAGGCCTGCCAGTGCGTATTGAATCTTCAGGAGCCTTGCCGCCTGGCATCAGGCCCGGGCCAGAATTGCAGGCAGGATTCATCGAGGCCCTGCTTCTGGCAGCGCCTGGCTATAGCGCGCCTTTTGCCATTGATCTGTCCCTGCGTCCGGACAGGGAGGCCATACTCGCCCGCGCCCTCCCCCTGCTGGAAGCCAGCGGCGCAATTTTCTCGCTATCTGAAGCGGCAATCAGCCTCGAGCCTTCCAGTCTGGTCATTCCTTCAAAGCCAGAGCTCGGCGTCGAGCCGGAGCTTGCTGCTTTTCTACTCGCCTTTCCCGCAGCGCTTGGGGGCAAGACAACGCTCAACGGCCACTGGCCTGACTGGCCCAAGGCCGCGCTCTTCTGGGAAACAGCAGCCAGATTCGGCTTTACTGCGAAACCAGGGCTGCTTGAGGCCAGTTTTGCGCAGCCAGCGCAAAATTTCGCCTGCGCTGATTTTCAGCCTGAAACAGAATGGCAAACGGCTTTTCTCACCGCCGTTGCCACATGCGTCTGCCTCAATGGCGGCGCTGCGTCTCTGCCAGCGCAGTTCCAGGAAAGCGGGAATGCGGCTGATTTCATGCGCATTGCCGGAGTTGCCCTCCTGAAAGACGGCAAGCTTGCGCGCGCTGAAAGCCCGGCCGGACTGGCCTGGAACGCGCCCTCTCCAGCCTGGGCGCTGGCGCTCGCGCTTGCGGCTTGCTGCCGCAAGGGCCAGAGCGGCTGGGCGCTTGGCAATCCGGGCATCATGACCGAGCTTTGGCCGCCTTTCTGGAGCCTGTACAATGGCCTGCCAGAGCCAAAAATGAAAAAGCCGCAGCCTAAAGCGCCAGAAAAAGCGCAGCGACGCAGGATAATTACCAATGCTGTCGCCACGCCCCCTGAAATTCGCGACGAAGATCTCTATTAGCAAACCGCGCTTGCCGGCCAGTTCCAGCTTCAGGAGATACCGCCATGAACGCGCTACTGGACATTCCCCAACTGATCTATACGCTCCTCATCCAGCTTGCCTGCGGCATTGCGCTCGCCTGCCAGTTCGCGCCTGGCGAGCGCGGCTTTTTGAAACAGCAGGCGCTGTTCGCATTCACCTTTCTGTTTCTCGCGCCCCTGCTGCGCGTAATAATGGAGCACTCCGTTTCGCCGGCAGTATCCCGCTGGGAAATGTATTGCATTGGTGCCCTGGGCGCAGGGCTGATAGCTGATTTCTGGCTCAAATACGAGCCTGACGCAAGGCCATTTGAAAGAATCCTCGGCTGGCTGCTCACCGGCGCCGCAATAGCGCTGCTTTTTTGCGCAAGCCTGCCCTATGACGCGGCTGACAGTCCGGAGCTGGGCACAGCCACTACCTTTTTTCTCTCTCTGGGCAGCGCCATGCTGCTTGGCTCCATCTGGGTGGCAATGGCAGGCTCGCGCCAGAGCCGGGAAACAGGGCTGCCCCTGCCAGACAACGCCTTTTTCAGCAGACTGCTGTTTCTGGGCTGCTCCGGCTTTGTGCTGACAGCGATTTTCACTCCCCTGGCGCTGCCGCTGCAATTATCTCCCCGCCAGATCCTGCCTGCTACTCCGGAAAGCATCGCTGACTGGCATGCCTGGCACTGCGGCCTTTCCGGATTCGCCATCCTCACATTTCTCGTGGCTGTTTACCGCACACACCTGCTTGCAGGCGCACGCGACAAGGGCGAAGACATAATCCCCGGACTGCCGTCAATGGGCTTTGCCTTCATCCTCGCCCTGCTGGGAGAGGCCGTGGGGCGGGTCGCTTTTCTGACTGCCTGGATGCCCGTCTAATTCAGCCAGCAATTTCAGCCCTGCTTCGCAGATGGCGCCAGCATCCACTCCTGCGCGCTCGCGCAGTTGCGCCTGTCTGCCATGCTCAATGAACCTGTCCGGCAAGCCAAGCCTGGCGATTTTCAGACTCCCCAGGCCATTGTCAGCCAGAAGCTCCAGAACTGCGGAGGACATCCCGCCTGCCTTGCTGCCCTCCTCCACAAGCAGGAGCGCCCTGCTTTTTCCTGCCAGCTCCAGAATCTGCCTTTCCGGCAACGGCTTTATCCAGATCACATCAAATACGTTCACAGCCTTGCCGGCGCTGGCCCCGATTGCTGCTGCGGCTTCCATGGCCGGCCAGACTGTGGAGCCGGCCGCAATGATGGTCAAATCCTCCCCGGCCTGCAAAAGCTCGCCCCTGCCTGGCTCGAGGATCTGCGGCGCTCCGGCAGCTGCAGCGTCACAATCATCCGGGCACGCGCCGCGCGGATAGCGAATCGCCAGCGGACCCCTGAAATCCCTGCCTGTAAACAGGCAATTGCGCAGCATTGCGCCATCCCTGGGCGCAAGCACGTTCATATTCGGCACATGGCGCAAATAGGCGAGATCAAACGCGCCATGATGAGTCGGCCCGTCTTCGCCCACCAGACCTGCGCGATCTATGCAAAACACAACCGGCAGATTCTGGAGGCAGACATCATGCACGAGCTGGTCATAGCCGCGCTGCAAAAATGTGGAATAAATTGCCAGATAGGGCCGAAAGCCCTGGCTGGCGAGTCCGGCGGCGAAAGTTACGGCATGCTGCTCGCAAATGCCTGTGTCCACAAAGCGCTCCGGATACAGCTCCCGAAACCTGTCCGTGCCTGTGCCCTGGGGCATTGCTGCCGTTATGGCCAAAATGCGCCTGTCATTGCGGCCAAGCTCCACAATGGCATCTGCAAAGACCTGCGTATAGGTTTTCTGCGCCTTCGCTTCCCTGCAGCCAACCGCGGCCTGAANATGGCCCACGCCATGGTACAGCGTGGGATTGGTCTCGGCNGGCCCATAGCCCTTGCCCTTGGTTGTNCGCACATGCAAAAGCACGGGCCCATCCTCCACTGCGGCCGCCATTTGCAAATTGCGGCGCAGCGCTGGCAAATCATGGCCATCTACCGGTCCAATATAATTGAATCTGAACGCCTCGAACAGCATCCCTGGCGTGAAAAAGGATTTGAAGCTCCATTCGCCGCGAATTGCGTAAAGCGCCAGCTTCTGGCCAATGCGCGGAATGCCGCGGATTATGCGCAATGCCTCGCGCCGCGTTTGCCTGACCCANCGGTGGGAAAGCGTGCGACTCAAAAAAAGCGAGAGCGCGCCCACATTGGGGGCAATNGACATTTCATTGTCATTCAGAATCACAATCAGGCGCTTGCCCATATGCCCTGCCAGATTCAGGCCCTCAAACGCCTCGCCGCCNGTAAGCGAGCCATCGCCAATGACTGCCAGCACATGATGGCTCTGGCCTGCCAGATCCCTGGCCATTGCGAAGCCCAGGGCTGCGGAAATGGATGTGGAGGAATGGCCTACGCCAAAATGGTCATAGGCGCTTTCATCGCGGCGCGGAAAACCGGAAATCCCGCCCAGGGAGCGCAGGCTGCCAAATGCGCCGGCGCGGCCGGTNAGCAATTTGTAGGCATACGCCTGATGGCCCACATCCCAGATCAGCTTGTCCCTGTTGAGATCGAATTCCGCGAGAATGGCCAGAGTGAGTTCAACCACACCCAGAGAGGGAGCGAGATGGCCGCCAGTATTGGCGACAGTTTCAATGATGCGCCTGCGTGTTTCCCTTGCCAGGGCTTCAAGATCGCTNTTCCCAAGGCCGCCGAGCTCGGCCGGATCCCTGAGCTGATCCATGAAAGCGCGCNCGTCGAATGCCTCCATCTACTTTCTCCGCGCAACCGCATATTCNGCCAGACCNGCAAGAAAGGCGGATTCCGGCAAATCCGGCAAGGCGGCAATNGCTTTTTNGGCCTCCTCCNCCGCGATTTCCAGGCTTGCCCCAATCCCGATCAGCGCCGGATAGGTGGCCTTGCCGCAGGCGCTGTCGCTGCCGACCGGCTTGCCCAGCTCCGCCTCCGTGCCGGTGAGATCAAGCACGTCATCGGCAATCTGGAAGGCNCGNCCNAGGCCGGCTCCGTATGCCGCCANAGCCTCCAGCAGCNGCCCGGAAGCTTCGGCAAGCAGGGCGCCNCAAACGCAAGCGGCNCGCAANAGCGCGCCTGTCTTGAGCGCCTGCATTGTCGCCACATTTTCCAGACTCACATTTTTGCAGCCAGTGTACTGCATGTCCAGCATCTGGCCGCCAGCCATGCCTGCCGAGCCTGCGCCCAGGGCCAGCTCGCCCAGCGCGGCCAGTACCGCTCCTGANGGCAAATCAAGCAGGGTTATCAGATAAAAGGCGTCAGTAAGCAGCGCGTCTCCGGCCAGAATGGCCGTCGCCTCGTCAAACTGCCTGTGATTTGACGGCTTGCCGCGGCGCAGATCATCATCATCCATTGCCGGCAAATCATCGTGAATCAGCGAATAGGTGTGNATCATCTCAATCGCAGCCGCAAAAGGCACGACTCTTTCTTCATCCAGTCCNCAGAGGCCGGCGCAAGCCATGCACAGGGCCGGGCGCAGGCGCTTGCCGCCGGCATTGAGACTGTATTGCATCGCCTCAAGCAGTCTTGGCGGCGCAAACCCNTTCCGCCANGGCGCTCCAGCCAGGAAGGCCTCGATCCTGGCGGCTTTTCGGGCCAANTCCTCGCGAACCTGGCCAGGCGGCATNATTTTCATTCCTGGGCCTCTTCGCCNGCNCCCCAGACTTCAAGCTCATGCCTGGCTTCCGAAAGCATCTTGCGGCACTTGCGCGCGCAAAGCGAGCCTTCCTTGTAAAGCGCAAGCCCGGCCTCAAGACTCAGGGCGCTGTCTTCAAGCGCGCGCGTTATTTCCTCAAGCCGTTTCATGGCCGCCTCAAAAGTCAGCTCCTCACTCATTGCCNCCTCCGGCCTTGCGCGCCTCAAGCAGGGGCAGCGGATCNACGGACTGGCCCTGCGCGAATACGGACAAATGCAAATGNGGCCCGGTAACCCTGCCAGTAGCGCCGACNAGCCCTACCGTCTGGCCGCGCTTCACNACTTCGCCTGGCTTGACCAGCGGCTTTGACATGTGCAGATAGGCGCTGAAAACACCCTCGCCATGATTGAGATAAACNGTATTTCCGGAATAATAGAGATCATCGACAAGCACGACTACGCCATCTGCCGCCGCCCTGATTGGCGTGCCCTGCGCGCCGCGCAGATCCAGACCCTTGTGCTCCCCGCGCGGCTGGCCATTGAAAACGCGCTTAAGGCCAAACTGGCTGGAAANAGTGCCCTGCACTGGGCGCTGCAGAGGCATCTGCCAGCGCCGCCCCTCAACGTAGGTCTGCATCGCCTTGCGCACTTTCTCGCGGTCAGCCGCTATCCTCGCCTTGACTGCCTGCGGCGGATCNACATATTTCCTGTCCACAGTCAGTTTCTGCACCGGACGGCTGACTTNCNTGATCGCCACCTTGCGGCGCGCCTCGGGCTTGCCTTTTCTGCCNACGCCAAGCTCAATGCTGGGCATCTTTTCCGCCAGGGCNACAGGCAGGAGAATTTCGGCCTCCCATCTGCCAGATTCCCCTTTTTCGGCTTTGGCCTGATGAATCTTGCCGCGCCAGAAAAAGGCGAACCTGTCCACAGGCTCGTCCGAAACTGCGCGGGCGACAAAGGCGTTGCCGCGGCCAACTGATTCCGGCGCGGACAGNTGAATGGCCGCCTGCGCAAGCGGGGCCATNCAGGCGAGAATGCCAGCCAGAATTCCATAACCCAGCGCGATCCTTATAATTCTCATTTACGCTTGGCTCCTTTCAGGGCAGCTATCGCAGTTACCTGCGCCTGCAGGCTGCCATCCTGCAAGACTATGTCCAGGCTTTCGCCTTTCCTGANCTGCCTGACCGAATCGATCACTCCGGACGCGCCATGAACATACGCATAGCCGCGCCTGAGCGGCAATTCCGGATTCAATGCTTCCAGCCTGCTCTCCAGCCTGTCAAGCGCGGCTTCATGACTGGCAAGCCCGTTCAGCGCCGCAGGTAAAAGGGCA
>JAAUYW010000074.1 GCA_014804915.1 Desulfovibrio sp.
GACATCCGAACTCATGCCGGCTCCTTTGGAAATGGTTGAAAAAGATTATCCACCATAACCCGTCGCCAGGCTTGTGTCTATATGGAATTGAATTTGTTTGAAAAAATAAATTTTTCACAATTGCGCGTCAGGCGGGGAGCCTGCGGGCGTCAGTCAGCGCTAGCCTGCTGACTGGCGCGCGGCAGTCAGCATCCACCATTTTCCAGAAGGACGCGCCCGCGCCATCGGGCGGAAAGGTCTCCAGCAGCTGCCGCTTTTTGCCCTGGCGCAAGACGGCGTATTTGCCTGCGCGCATGTGCCATCTGGCCGCAAGCCGGCCTGCCTCGGCATAGGCGGGGCCAAGCCCCAGCTGCCTGGCCCAGATTGGCGCGAGAATCGCGCCCCGCAACTCATGCCCGTAATGATGCGGCAGCAGGCATTTTGGCGTGGTGAGCTTGCCGGCGTCGTGGGTCAAGGCCATCCACACGGCCAGCGGATCGCCGGCAGTCTCATTCATGCAGCGGGCAAGATGGCCGAGCACACTGCCGCTATGCCAGGGCCGCGGGCCGGCGGAGATGGCGTTGGCCGTGTCCAGAAAAACCGGCAGCGGCTTTGTCCATTCCAGCAGGGCGTCCCCTGGCCTGGCGCTGCGCAGCAGCTGCTCGAAATCCATCTCAGAAGAGAATCGAGTTTACTTCAAGCGCTGGAAAATCCGGCAGATCTTCTTCCCCTATGCCCAGAAACTGCAGGGCGATGCCAAACAGCTTCTGGTAATCCTCCGCCTTCACCGGCCTGTAGCCGTGGGCGAGCAGGGACTTGTTGCGGGTTTCGAGATTTTTTGCCAGCGCGTCCATGTGGCGGCCGTAGGCGCAGGCTGCCGAATGCCCGGGCTCGAGGCTGCCAAGCAGCAGGAATGAGGCGCCCAGGGGCAGCCTGATTTCGCCATCCGGCTCGCCCGCGTACTTTTCCGCCAGCTCGCCGCCGGCTTTCTCAAGCGTTTCCCTGGTAACCGCGCTGTTGTTGACGCCTTTCTGGGCAAGCGCGATTTTGGCCGTTTTTTCAATCGCGCTGTAAAGGCGGGCGACTGCGTCGTCATAATGGCCCCGCTGGGCGCGGCGGCGGGCGTTGCCGACGAGATCGCGCAGGTAGGCGTCGCCCAGGCCGGGCTCCAGCTGCCTGAAAGGCTCCAGAAGCGCGGCCGCGTCCTGGCTGATTTTCGCGAGGGTCTCGTAGGCCGCCTGCAGCTGCGCGTACAGGGGCCGGAAATTCTCATGGCGGCGGTTGTCGTAGGGGGCAAGCCTGCCGAGCGCGTGCTTGAGCTCCTTGCAGGCGTTGTCATGGCTGAAGCTGTCCCAGTGCCTGAAGGCTTCGATAGCCGCGCCAATGCCGCCATAAAAGGCGTTGTATTCGCTGTTTTTCGACCTGAGAAAATCCGCCTTTTCCCTGGCAGCCTCAAACTGGCCGGCATTGAACGCCTGCGCCAGGCTCGCGGCCTCGCGCACGCCGATGACATCCCAGGGATTGTCCATGGGCATTATTTTTTCATGGCCGTCTTCCACCCTGTCGCCCGGGCCGCCGCGCTTGTCGCCGCCGACGTACGTAAAGCGGCTGTTGAATTCCATCATCGCCAGGGCAAGAGCGGCAGACATTACTTTTGTGCCGCCGGTGATGTCCGCAATCAGCAGCGTATCCGCGGGCAGGCTCATCGCGTCCAGCTTTTTCGGCAGCTCTTCGCGGATATCGCGCACGCATTCAAGCAGGTTCTGGTAATCGGAAAGGGTTATTGTGCCATGCTTGAGAATGCCGCCGGTTTGCTGCAGGATTTCTGTAACATTGGCGTTCGTCTCCCTGGAGGCGATAAAAATCACATAGAGCGGGTGGTAATAATTGATGCTTTCAATGAGCGGCCTGATTGTGCTGCCAACCGACAGCACAAGCGCGAAATCATGGGGATCGGGAATGTTTGTGTTTGTCATGGCGTTTGTATCCAGTCGTTGAGTATTTCGGGCAGGTTTTTGAGCGCCGGGCCTATGACTGTGCGGATGCCCATGCTTCTTGCGCGCCGCGCCTCGGCAGGCGAGAGGCCATCCAGGGCGCAGAGCATGGATCTGGCGAACGCGCCGCCGATGCGGCCATTCAGCGAATCCGCCTTGTAGAGTATGGAATTGGCGACAGTCTTGCCAGCCAGGCGCGAGGTCTTGCATTCAATCACATGCAGGCGGTTGTGGGCTGTGAAAATGGCATCCAGCTCATTGGAATAGCCCTCGCCGGAAATCTTGACGTTTACCGCCCAGGAGGTGATTTNGCCTTCCGCTTCCAGGCCGGCCAGAATCGCGCGCGCATATTCCTCCAGCCAGATGCCGTTGCACCATTTGCGGGCCGCCTCGTTCCTGAACGTNATGCGGGATTTGGCATAATCAAGCTTGCCGGCGTTTTTGCAGATTTCCAGCATTTTGCCAACGCAGGGGCCGCTTGCGTAGGCGGCTGACAGATCCGGAGCCGCGGAAGCCGCNATCGCGCGGTCATTGAGGTAGTGGAGAGCCGCGAGGCCTTGCGGCTGGCCGGCNAGATCCAGCAGGGCGCCGGCTGCAGCGCGGNTGTCCGGGCCATGCGCGGCTGCGCCTGGCTCAACTTCATAGCCATAGAGATTGAGCAGGGATTCATAGCCGAGGATTGCGGGCAGGCGCANCTTGCGCCATTGGCCGCTGTCATGGAAGCGGAGCACTCTGGCGCCAGTGTCAACATAAAGGGCCGGAATGCCCTTTCGCGCCGCCCAGGAATACGCGCCAAGAGTCATGAGCTTTGTGCCGCCGGTGATATTGACGAGCCAGCGATCNGCCTGNTGGGCAGACCAGACAGATTCNAGCAGGGCGCCGGTTTCGCCAGGGCCTGCGACAGGCAGCTCGTGAATGGAGCAGGCGAGNTGGTTTTTGAGGCAGGTTTTTTCAAAATGGACGGCCCTGGCCGCCATTTTCGGCGTGGTGATGGCGTGGATGTGGACGCTAGCCGCTTTTGACAGCAGGCCGCCGAGCAGCTCGGCTACGTTCTGATCGGAAATAAGGCAGATGTGGTGGAAGGTGTCTGGCATAAGGCGTTGAGTTTATGCATAGCAAAAACGCAGGCAACGCGCAAGCGCAGCCATCCACCTGGCCTCCATGCCATTTCGCCCCTCGTCCGCGCCAATGACCAATAATCCCTTTGAATATCAGGTCTCTTTAAACAGGCAAGGGCGCAATCCGCAAGGCGCAAGGCAAGGAAGTCTTAATCCCTTTGAATATCAGGTCTCTTTAAACATATTCAAAAACGAAAAGCCGCTTTTCGCCTATAGTAAGTCTTAATCCCTTTGAATATCAGGTCTCTTTAAACCGGAGATGAACGATAGAGATTTTGTTGAAGTGTTCGAAAGTCTTAATCCCTTTGAATATCAGGTCTCTTTAAACTGGGATTGTGGTAAAGGGTGAGATTGAGAATCTCTCGTCTTAATCCCTTTGAATATCAGGTCTCTTCAAAATTAAAATATACCCCCTTAATGCCTTATTGGTGTAATCCCTTTGAATATCAGGTCTCTTCAAGGCCGCCCTGGCCGCTTTTTTCAGATCTTCAGTATTGCCCGCACTGCCGCCACTTTCTCTTTCTGCTTTTTGGTAAGCTGCTTGCCTTCCCATTTGCCGGCCCGCTGCCAGAAACGCATCAGCGCTTCTGCAGCCCGCGGCATCAGCTCGCCATATTCCGCCAGCTTCGCGTAAATCGCGCTGGCCTGGTTTTCAATCGCGTCTGGCTGCTCCAGCTCCCATATTTCCCTTTCCCGGGGCGAAAGGCTGGCCAGCTCTTCCTCGCGCTTTCTGGCGGCCTCGGCTTCGGCCTGCGCCCGTCTTTCCGCTTCTTCCTGCCGTTCCCTGGCCTCCCTGCCGATTCTGGCCCGCTGCCCGATGTCCTCCCTTAGCGCCGCGTCAACAGCCGCTATGCCCTGCTGGTACTTCTCCAGGGAACAGCGTCTGAGAATTATCCAGCCGAAAGGCAGCGCGTGGTCAGCCAGGGTTCTGCTCAGGCCCGGGCCCTTGACCGGATGCGGCTCTGGGGCGCCTGAAACCGTGACGCATTCATAATGCGAATAGCGGCCAACCCGCAGCAGAATTTCGCTCTCTTCAGCCAGGGCGGCGATCCGCCCGGCCACAGGCCGCAGCGCTTCGCCCACAGCCTGCAAATGCTGCCTGCCGTAAAACTTCTCCAGTTCGGCCTGAAAGCGCTTCCTGTAAAAATCATTGCAGATCCGGCCCAGTTTTTCGGCGCTCACAGCCTCGCCATACCTGAGCTCGACTGCGGGCTTGCCCCTGCAAAGCGCCAGGCGCAAATTGCCGAACACCTTTCCCGAGGCGCGCGGCTCAAGCGTTTCGCAGGGCGTCTTCTCCAGCCTTTTGGGCGGCTCCAGATCCTCGCCCGTTGCTTCCCTGACGCTGGTCATGCCCGGCCCAAGCGCGATATCCGCCATGCGCAATCCCTGCATCGAATGCTCGCCGATCCTGCCGTACATGTCCTCCATGATTTTGCGGTATTCCCCTGCTGATTGCGCCTGGCGCAGGCCGGGCTTGCCCGCCCCCCTGCGCTCATTATTCAGGTAGTCGGTAAGCGCGGTGCTGATCGCCCCCTTGAGCGAGGAAGCCGGAATGTAGGGCGAATGCGTGAACGGGTTGCGGGCAAAGGCCATTATCTCGGCTTTGCTGTCAACCGTGTTCCGTTTTTGCAGCAGCAGTCTGGCAAGACTGGCGCTGGCTATGGGCACGCGCCCGAGAACGAAGGCTGCAAGGCTTGCGCAGCCATTCAGCAGGCTGCGCAGGCTGGCCATGTCTCCGGCGTCAAGCGCTCTGGCGACCCTGGGATCTTCGGCGGAGGCAGCCAGCCAGGCCGCGGTGTCAATCAGCCAGACCTCATGGCGCCCCTGGCCCGTCTCCTGAATCACATACTCAAGCGGCGAGAAATCGGCGCCCGAGCCAATATGGACTGGCGTCAGTATTTCCAGCTCAAAGGGAACATAGCCGCTGGCATTCCAGATTTTCATGATTTGCGCGCCTCCGCGAGCCTGCATGGCAGTGTCAATGGCTGCATGATCTGGACAACGCGCCTGTCCGCGTTGAGATCGCGCAGCACAAACGGCCCCGGCAGCCTGCGCGTGAGCACGCTCCCTTCCTCCAGCATCAGAAAAGGCTTCTTGAAGGGATTGGCATTGCCTGGCCCTGTTTTCGCGCGTTTGACTTCAACCCTGTAATAGCCGTCAAGCCCGGTCATGTCCGGCGCTGCGCAGGCGGAGCAGAGCAGGCAGGCGCTTGCCTCGGGCAGCTCAAAAGCCTCGGCGTCAAAATCGCCATCCAGCTCCGCGTCAAAGCGTCCGTTGCCCGTGCTGGCGTTCTGGCCAAAGCCGGTATCGCCAATCAGGCGCAGCTTCTTGAGCAGCCAGTCCGGATCTTCGCACCTGGCATAAAGATCCAGCTTCGCTTCGGGCTGAAAATAGCGCAGGCGCGTGAAGAAAAGCTGGCCGGCCCTTGCAGCCCCTGTCGCCCTGTCTATTGCCACATGCGGCTCAAACGCGGTTTCGGACAGCGGCTTCGCGGCGGCTTCCGGACTGTCCAGAAACAGCCTGGCGAGATCAAGGCCTGCCTTGTGCCTTTGCCAGGCGCTTGCCGCAAGCCATTTGCTTTTGCGGAATTTCTTGAAGCGCTTCAGCGCGGCGAACAGTTTTTCCCCGCTTCCGTCATCGCCTGCCGCGAGGCCGCGAAATTTTTCGCGGCTGGGCGCCGGCAGGATGGGCATTGGCAAATAACCCGCCGGCATTGCCGAGGAAAGCAGGAATGGCGGCTGATTCGCGCCAAAAGCCTCTATCAGGCTTGCGCAGGCGGCCTCGCCTTCGCTTTCGGCCATGTTCCAGCAAATCAGGCCATAGATCGTATCGCTGCGCAGCCAGCCGCTCCAGGGGGAAAGCGGCGTGAGCGAATATCGGCAAAGTTTCACCGGCCCGGCTCCTGGCTAGAATATGGCGACAGCGTCAAGATTTGCGTATTCCGGCTTGCCATCAACATGGATATCCAGAAACCTGACTTCGCCGCAGCCGCGGGAGCCGCTGCCGCCAAGGGCGTCCAGCTCAACGAGCCTGAGGCAGCGGAACAGCCATTGCATGAGGTCTGCGGGATCGCCCCTGTAAACGCGGAAGCCGATATTGAACGCGAAGCGCACTCCGGCTGGCACCCGCTCCAG
>JAAUYW010000075.1 GCA_014804915.1 Desulfovibrio sp.
AGGCTGGGCGCCGCGCGGACACAAGTCCGAGCAATTGCCGCAATTATGGCAAAGCCAGAGATCCACATCGGACATCAGTTTCTCTTTCAGGCCAAAGGAAGCCCAGATCATCTCCTTGCGCGGGAAGGGATGGCTGTCAGGCGCCATCGGGCAGGCAACCGAGCAGGTGGCGCACTGAAAGCATTCCTTCAGATTTTCGCCGCCAGCCTCCATCAGCCTTTTTGTGTATTCCACATCCGGATTGAGAACTTTCTGCGCCATTAGTCCCTCCTACATCACCTTGAATGGGTTCGGGCCCATGGCTGTGATGCGAGTCACGAACCTGTCTATCCTTTCCGGAATCGAGTCATAATCATCAATGGCGACTTCCATCTGCTCCACCCTTTCCGGCTCAACAGCCATCTGCTTCAGGGTATCGGCAATGTTGTCACGCCGCTTCATGCAGATTTCCGAACCTTTCATGAGGTGGCACTGGTAATCGTCTCCGTATTTGCAGCCAAGCAAGATCACGCCGTCATAGCCCTTGCTCATCGCGTCGGCAATCCAGATCGCGTTTACCGAGCCAAGGCAGCGCACAGGTATGACGCGGCAATAAGGACTCCAGGTCCTGCCGCGCAGGGCCGCCATGTCCAGCGCCGGATAAGCGTCATTTTCGCAGGCCATGATCAGCACGCGCGGCCCTTCTTTCCTGAAATCCCTGGGCACATCAACCGCCCTGATCATGGAGCTGATCTGGTCAATGCTGTAATTGGCAAAGGAAATCGCCCGCTCCGGACAGGCGCCAAAACAGGTGCCGCACCTGCGGCAACGCGCCGGATTGGGTTTGGGCGTGCCCTTTTCATCATCATCCAGCGCGCCAAACGGACATTCCACAGTGCAGCGCTTGCACTGCGTGCAGCGCACAAAATTGAAAACGGGATGCGTCATGTCGCCAGAGCGGGGCGCGACAGCCACGCCGTGATCTGCAGCCTCAATGCACTGGATGGCCTTTAACGTGGCGCCGCAGGCGTCTTCCTCGCAGGCATCCAGCGTCATGGGCTGGCGCACGCATCCGGCAGCGTAAACTCCGGTGCGCCGCGTTTCATACGGAAAGCAGATATAGTTGGAGTCAGCATAGCCGTCGAACAGCTCGAGATCCGGAAAATCGGGCCCCTGGCGATAGTCAAAATTGACCGGCAATTCCTTTGCGGTAACCGGCACTATGCCGCAGGGAAGCACCACCAGATCGACGTTGAGATCAAAATCCTCGCCAAGAAGGGTGTTCTCGCAGCTGACTACCACCCTGTTGGCAACCGGGCGGATGGCCGTCACCTCCGCGCGGGTCATCATGATGCCGCGCTCATTTTGCATCCGCTTGTAAAAACGTTCCAGAATGCCGGGGATCGCCATGTTCCTGTAAAGTATAAAGGCCTGGACCGCATTGTCCGTCCGCTCGCAAATGATGTTGGCCTGGCGCAGCATTCCGACTGAATTGACGACATTGGAATACTTGAGATGGCGAATGCTCTCCAGATCGATCTTGTCATACGGCTGATCCATATTCTGGCCATCGCTTTCGGCATTTTCGCCCTTGGCTTCGGCAGCCGCCACTTGCTGCCTGGCCGCGTTTCTTTCATCGGCAAAGGCCTTTTCAGCCAACGTGGTGTCCAGCACAAAAGCGATTTTTCTCGCTGTAACCTTGCCCTCGACAAGCATTTTCGCAAACTGCGCCGCAGTGACTATCGCAGGGCTTGAGCCAAGACCCATTGGCTCCAGATATTTTTCGGACAGGGGCGTCCAGCCGGCAGCCAGCACTACCGCGCCAATCTCGAAAGTTTTCTCGCCTTCAGGCGTATTGAGAATCGCCCTGAACGCTCCAGGCTCGCCCTCAAGATGCGCGACAGTGGAATTTTTATGAATTGTGACCAGGCTGTTTTTTTCCAGGGCAGCTATTTTGCCAGGCAGATCCGTTGGCTGCTTGTCCATCCAGGGCGATTGCAGGGGCGAGGCAAGCGGAATGTTATTGACCGCGCCTCCCAGTTTGTCCGCCTTTTCAACCAGCACAACCTCATAGCCTGATTCGGCAGCTTCGGAGGCGGCATGCATTCCTGTCCAGCCGCCGCCAATGACCAGAATGCGCGGCGCGCCCCTGACAATGGCAGGCTCCGGATTCTCGGTCTTGACAAGGCGCGTCATGCCCATATTGACATAGTCGCGGGCCATCGCTTCCAGAAGCGCCGGATTGTCTTCCTTGGGAAAGCACAGGGCGCATTGCTCGCGCAGATTGACATGCTCCACCTGCACTGGCTTGCCGTCTTCCGGGCTGAACCTGTAGCGCTCGGCGTCAACGCGCGGCGAGGCGCCGCAGAGGAGCACTCCGTCCAGGCCGTTTGCCCTGATATCCTGCTCAATTTCCGGAACGCTTTCAGCAAGCACGGGCACAACCTTGATGACCGGAGCCATTTCGCTCCATTTCCGGCCTGTTTCAGCTCCCAGCTTTTGCGCGTCCAGGCCGCCCAGGATATTTGACTGATCAAAGTAAACGCCAATTTTTCCGGCCATGCCGCTTACCTCCCATTCGCAGTTTGCGCCGCTTTCAGGGCGGCAGCCGTGCCGGATTGCGCGGACCGGCTCACATCCAGGGGCATCACAGCGCAGCCTGCGGCGTAAATGCCGGCCTTGCGGCCGCCTGCCACAAAGCCATCCTCGTCAAGAGGCATTGGCAACGGCAGGTTGCCGCATGCCAGGGAAGGCTGCATGCCCGTCGCCAGCACGCCCAGATCATATTCGCGGGCCTCCTTGCGGCCGCTTGTCTCATCCTCGGCCACAAACACTACCCTGTCGCCATCCGTTTGCAGCGCCTGGGCGACCTTGCCCTTGATGAAGCGCACGTTTGGCAGGGCCTGCACTTTCTCAAGCACATTCACATAGCGGCCAGGCGCGCGCAGATCAATGTAATAAACCGTAATCCGGGTTTCGGGCGATTGCTCGGCCAGATAGAGGCATTGCTTGAATGTGGCCATGCAGCAGATATAGGAGCAATAATTGAGATGGTTTTGATCCCTCGAGCCAGCGCACTGCGCGAAAGCCACGCTCATGGGCACCCTGCCGTCGCTCGGCCTGCGGATCTGGCCGCCGGTGGGGCCAAAGGCAGAAGCCAGCCGCTCCATCTGCATGTTTGAAATGCAGTTCCGGATCTGGCCAGCGCCAAGATTGACGAGATTGGACATCGCATACGGCCGCCAGCCGGTAGCGACTATCACGGAAGCGACATTGAGCTCGATTTCGCTGGGCTGCTCCTGAAGATTGAGAAATTTGTTCGCTCCGACCCTGGCCGCATCCGCTGGCGTGAGCGTCTCCGGATCAAGCACCCAGCGCGCGGGCCACGCGAAAGGCATGGCCTTGTAAAGCGCCTTGCGCGTTGTCAGGCCAAGCTCGAATTCGCTTGGCGCGAGACCCTCCAGCGTTGAGGCCAGGAGGCTGAAATCAACATTGTGCGGCGCTGTATGGCGCGGATTAAGCCGGATCGTTGCCGTATAGTTTCCGGCAACTCCGGAAAAGCCGACCAGCTCGGCCATTGTCAGGCACTTGATCGCCGGATTTTTCCTGATGCGCTGGAACTGAATTTCCAGACCGCAGGAAGGAGGGCATAATTTGGGAAAATACTTGTTGAGCTGCGCCACCCGGCCTCCAAGCCAGGGCAATTTCTCCACAAGATAAACCTCGTGGCCCAGCTCGGCAGCTTCAATGGCGGAGGTAATGCCTGCAAAACCGCCTCCGACCACAAGAATGGCTTTTGACATCTGGTGTGTTCCTCCTGCATATGCGCTCTGGCCAGGCCAGTCGCCAGATGGGAAAAAGGGGCGACCCGCCTGGATCGCCCCCAAAATCAGCGGTTAGTCAGGAATGATCTGGATATAGGGCTTCTTGAAGAATGTAGTCACGCCATTTTCAGGATCATAGCGCGAATTGACAAAACACTTCCAGTGCTCGTCGTCAAGGCCGGGCTTGTCAGCGCGATAGTAGAAGCCGGGATAGCGGGTTTCCTCGCGGAACTTGATGTGCTGCAAGTGCAGGCGCACCGTCCAGAGGCGATGGTAGTTCTCCCAGGCGCGCAAAAGCTCGTGCAAATCGCGCGCGCACAGTTTTTTCGAGTCTTCCTCAAGCATCATCATCTGGCGCTCGGCAATGTCAAGCATGGCCTTTGACGTAGTGTAATACGTGGCCACGCCGCCGCCGTATTCATCGGTATGCTTGATCAGGCGCATCATGAAGTTCTTGGGATTGATGTAATTGGGATTGACTGTCGGGTCAGTGGAGGCATCCTTGCCTTCCAGCCAGGTGTGGTAGGGCTTGAAGATGTCATCGCGCAGCTCTTCCGGAGTCTGCCTGAGCGCGGGCTGAAAATCGCGGTGATCAACGCACCAGCGCACCATCTGCTTGCCGGCAATGCGGCCCTCTGCATGCGAGCCGGAAGAGAATTTATGGCCCGAGGCGCCTACGCCGTCAGCGCATGTGAACAGGCCCTCGACAGTTGTCATACGGTTGTAGGCCTTGCCGTTCCTGGCGCGCACCTTGTATTCCTCAGGCACCCACTTCTCGTCCGGCCCGGAAACCCAGATGCCGCAGCAGCCCGAATGGGAGCCAAGCAGATATGGCTCGGTGGGCATGATTTCGCTGCCCTTTTCCTCGGGCATGGTATCCGTACAGGCCCAGAGGTTGGCCTGGCCAACGCACATATCCAGGAAATCTTCCCAGGCCTCGGATTCCAGATCCTTCTGCTGCTCCTCGTTCAATGTGGCGAAAGTCTTGTTCAGCGCGGTCTTGGTATCCATGTAGATCGGGCCGCGGCCTTCGCGCATTTCCTTGATCATCATGTGATTGCGCAGACAGGTGGGAATGACATTGCCCTTCGCGTAGCCGCGCTTCTCATAGGGAGCGAGCAGATTCTTGTTGGTTACGCTGTAGTCCTCGCCCTGGGCATTGGTGGCCTTGGCCTTGAACAGCAGGAACCAGGCGCCGACCGGCCCGTAGCCATCCTTGAAGCGGGCTGGCACAAAGCGGTTTTCCATCATCGTCATTTCAGCGCCAACCTGCGCGCACATGGCGTATGTGGAGCCGGCATTCCAGACCGGATACCAGGCGCGGCCCATGCCTTCGCCCATTGAGCGCGGCCGGAAAACATTCACTGCGCCGCCTGCGCCAACCATGACCGCGTTTGCGCGGAACACATGCACTGCGCTGTCGCGCACGCTGAAGCCAACCGCGCCTGCGATGCGGTTGGGCTCATTGGCATCCAGCAGAAGCTTCACAATGAACATGCGCTCCATGATGCGGTCCTGGCCAAGCGCGTTTTTGGCGGCCTCGGCCACAATGCATTTGTAGGATTCGCCGTTGATCATGATCTGCCAGCGGCCGGAGCGGACTGGCTTGTCGCCCTTGCGCAGGGACATTCCCTTTGCCTTCGCCTGGGCGCCGTTCAGATTGTGGCCATCCGCGTCCTTGATCCAGATTGGCAGGCCCCAGTCCTCGAACAGGAGCACGCTGTCGTCCACATGGCGGCCTACGTCAAAGATCAGATCCTCGCGCACAATACCCATCAGGTCTGTGCGCACCATGCGCACATAATCGTCAGCGGTATTGTCGCCAAGATAGGTATTGATGGCTGACAGGCCCTGGGCCACGGCGCCGGAACGCTCAAGAGCGGCCTTGTCACAAAGCATGATCTTGAGCGGCGGATTCTGCTGGTCGCCCCAGCGCACAGCCTCGTATGCCGTGCCGCAGGCGCCCATGCCGCCGCCGACAATCAGGATATCGAGGTCATGGGTCTTGATGATGGGTTCTGTAATTTCCAGGCCTTTGGTGGGCTCATTGACAGGAAGTTTTGGCATTTTGCTCTCCCGATTTTTTAATGTTCGATCTGCCCCGGGGCAGTTGCGGATTCGCGCCTAGTTGCTGTGGGCTATTATCTGGTGCGTCTTGTCCGGCTCCTGGACTTCGAACTTCTTGCCCAGAACCGTCTGTGGCTCCTTGAGGGATTTTTCCGTGAAGAACAGCTCGTCATCAAGATTGCCGCCGGGCGCGTAGCCCTCGTAAGGCTTGATCGAGCCTTCGGGAGTGGTGCGAATCGGGAACTGGAAGCGCTTGATGGCGCCATTGCGGAACTTGACTGTCCACTGAATCGATTCAGTTGAGCGCAGGGGCACGCAAACGCCGCCCATCGGGCAGAAATCCGCGTATGGACGCGCCGTGATCGCCTTCTGCGGACAGATTTTCACGCATGAATAGCATT
This sequence comes from Desulfovibrio sp., assembly GCA_014804915.1. Classification (GTDB taxonomy): domain Bacteria; phylum Desulfobacterota; class Desulfovibrionia; order Desulfovibrionales; family Desulfovibrionaceae; genus Desulfovibrio. The sequence continues at coordinate 6,272 of JAAUYW010000075.1, forward strand.
CCCAGCAGGCGTCAACTTCCTGGTTGTAGGCGCGCATGGCTTCCTTGTCGAGCACCATCAGGTCATTTGGGCAAATATACATGCAGGCTGTCTTGTCCAGGCCCTTGCAGCCATCGCATTTTGCAGGATCAACAAAAGTCGGCATATCCGTCCTCCCGGCATTTAAAATATTTGGAACCTGTAAGCCCTGGCCACATTTGGCCGCCCTCCCCGCACCCTGCCTGATTTTGCCAAATCCTGCGCCTGCGGGCCAAACGGGGGCATAGCTTGTGCGTTTTCTTACAAGCGCAAAACTTTTGCGTCAATACCCTTCTGGAAAATTTCTTGGCAACTTTCAGGCTGTGAAAGCAGTAAGCAAATTAATCCAGACAGATAGCTTCCGAAAAAAAACCCGTGTCCTGGATTATCCTTCTGCCAGCATAAGCTTCAGGGCATCGCAAAACTTGTGCAAATCTTCACGATCTATGTTCAGGGCAGGCAAAAGCCGCAACGTATAGCCATGCGTAAGACTGCACACAAATCCGGCCTGAATCAGCTTGAGCCAGAGATTGCGCGCCTCAAACGCAAGCTCAATGCCAATCATCAGGCCCTGGCCGCGAATCTCCCTTATCTTGTCCGGAAACTGCAGCCTGATTTCATCGAGCCTTGCCATTGTCTCCGCGCCCAGTTCCGCTGCGCGGCCAGCCAGGTTGTCGCGCTTCATTATTTCGATCACCCTTGTGGCAACAGCAGAAACCAGGGCGCCGCCGCCAAAGGTGGTCGCGTGGCTGCCCGCCTCAAAGCCCCTGGCCATTTCGTCAGTCGCCAGCATTGCGCCCATTGGCAGGCCGTTGGCCAGGCCCTTGGCCACGCTTATGGCGTCAGGAGCAAGGCCTGCCTGCTGGAAGCCCCAGAATTTTCCGGTCCTGCAAAGCCCGCATTGCACTTCGTCGCACATGAAGAGGATGTCATTGATGCGGCAGAGCTTTTCAACGCCGCGCAGATAATCGTGATTGAGCGGTTTCACGCCTGCCTCGCCCTGCACGCATTCCACAAGCACAGCCGCGGTATCCGGCGTGATGGCGGCTGCCATGGCATCGAGATCTTCAGGCGGAACCAGGCGAAAACCTTCCGGCAAGGGCGTGAAGCCATCAGAAAGGGACGCGCGGCCGGTTGCTGCAAGCGTTCCCAGGGTGCGCCCGTGGAAACAGCCTTCAAGCGTGATGATCTCGAAAGCGTCGCGTTTTTTCACCTTGCGCATGTAGCGCCGCGCAAGCTTGATGCAGGCCTCGTTGGCCTCGGCTCCGGAATTGCAGAAAAACGCCTTTGCATGGTGGGTGGTGGACAATAGCGCCCTTGCCAGCTCAAGCTGCGGCTCCTGATAGAACAGGTTGCTAACCTGCCACAGTATTCCGGCCTGTCTGGCAAGCGTTTCATTCAGCTCTGGATTGCAATGCCCGAGGCTGGTAACTGCGATGCCGGCGAGAAGATCCGTATATTCCTTGCCATCCACATCCCAGAGCCTGCTGCCCTGGCCGGAAGCAACGGCTATGGGATAGCGGCTATAGGAACGGCAAAGCAGCTGTTCTTCCGCATTGCGGATTTTTTCAAAAGCGTCCGTCATTTCGCGCTCCATTGATTGAATTTAAAAAGCGGCGTGATAATATGCCATAAAAGCGCCTGTTTCCGCAAGATTGCCAAAATTGCCAATAACGTGCATTTAGAAGGCGCATGATTTTGCCACAAGGAGATGCCATGAGCCTATCATTCAGTCTGGATGACGCGCAAAAGGATTTTCTGGCAAGACAGGCGGAGCTGGCCATAGCTTCCGTGCTGGACAATGATCCGCAGGCCAGACCGCTGCTGCCTGATCCTGAATGCAGCCAGAGCGAGCATGGCTTCACGCTCAACCGCAAGCTCGGCTCATTTGTAACGCTGACGCAGCGCGGCAATTTGCGCGGCTGCATTGGCACGATCATTGGCCAGGAGCCGCTTTACCTCAATGTCTGGAATATGGCGCGCGCTGCGGCATTCAATGATCCGCGTTTTCCGCCCTTGCGGGCATCGGAATGGCCTGCGGTTGACATGGAGATTTCCGTGCTTGACTCGCCTTCCAGATGCCCGGATCCGCAGGAGATAGTCATTGGCCGCGATGGCCTGATTCTGAGCTATCAGGGCAGAAATGGCGTTTTTTTGGCGCAGGTGCCTGTTGAACAAGGCCGGGATGTCGGGCAATATCTCGAAAATCTCTG
>JAAUYW010000076.1 GCA_014804915.1 Desulfovibrio sp.
CTCTTGCTAGATTGAGCAATTCCTCTGCCGCTGCGGCACTCCTGCAGAGAATGCGGCTGATCAGGCGCGTGCCCCTGGCAAGCGCGCTATAGCCGTAAAGCTGCCCATCCCTGGCGCATCGCTGTTCGCCAAGGGCGACGTGGATATTGAAAACGCGGCGCTCCGCCAGGCGATGCAGGGTGGCAGGATTCATGAAACCCTGGCCAAGCCTGCGCAGCTTGCGGGATGCGGCCGCATTTTGCCAGGGCGATGGCGGCTCCGGGCCGTCCCGCAACGTCAAAATATTCGCAACCCAGTATTCTCCAGGCTCAAAGGCCTCGCCCTCCGGAGGCAGGGCATCATGATCCTTGTCATGCCTGTATGAGGCGGGAATTGGCATCGCCGGCCCAGGGGCGCAGGCAGGCAGGGCATGGCCCCAGGCCACGTCGCCCGAGAGAAAGAGACGGCTGAACTGCGGGCTCTCATCCGGATTCTGGCCGCGATGAAGCTGTTTCCAGACTACGGCCATTGCGCCAAGAAGCATGTTGCCGGGGATATAGCCCAGACATTCGTGGGCCATGCTTTCAGCCGAGCCATCAGTCAGGACAAGCGGCTCCAGGGCTTCGCAAGTTAGCAGCACCGTTTTCACTGCTCCACCTCCGCCGGACGCAAAAGGTTTACATCAAGCAGGCCGGGCACTTTCGCAGGCCGCCCTTTCAGGTTTTGCGGATAAATGCGGCAATTGCCAAGGCCGCGGGCCCGATCCGCGCCAATGCTTTTTACAGTCGCGCAAACCGCGGCAAGGTAGGCTGCAAGCCAGTCCTGATCCAGCCCGGGAGCGTCAATGGCGATCTGGCTTGTAAAAAACAGGCCTGGAATGCCGCATTCAATGGCCCGCAGAGACTGCGGCCTGACCATGCCATTTTCAGCAAGCGCAGTCTGGTAGCGAATCATTGTCATATCGCTTACGTACTGGGTCCTGGCGACAGGGTTTTGCGCCAGAAGCCAGTCCTCAAGCTCCCCGGGCAGCCGCCCGCTGCCGGCAGCCAGCTTGCCTGGCTGATTGCTGGCGCGGGTAGCGCTGGCAGTGCCCCAGAAGTAATTCACCAGCGCAGCCAGATCCTTGCGGCACAGCCCAAGCCGCCATGCGCCTTCGCGCAGGGCGCCCTTGACTGCGCGGCCGGGAATGAAAGGCAGGCCATTGATATCGCGGTTCAGAATGCTGTCCGCCACCGGGCCGCTGCCAAGGCCGGAGCCGACATGCCAGTCTGAAATAAATTCAATGCGGATTTCAGTTTCAAACATTGGCATTGCCTCCTTCCCGCATGATTTTAAGCATGCCGTTTCGGGCAAGCGGATCCGGCGGCAGCAGACGGCTTAATTCCAGATAATCGCCAAGCATGGTGGCTCCGGAATCTTTCCTGAAATAGTTTTCCGGAAACAGGCGCTCAAAACGGCTTGCCCTCATCAGCCTGCCCTTGCGTCCGCCAAGGCCTCTTTCAAGATTTTCACGCGTATTCAGCCAATGCGCCCTGGCAATGTTCGCGCCGTTGCGGCAGGCCGCAAAAGCCGGGCGCAGGGCCGAGCGCGGCAGGGTTTCCAGAATTTCCCTGCCCTCTTCCATGAAGCTCAAAAGAAAGCCGGCGCCAAGCTCAAAGGGCTTGCCAGTCAGAAGCATGCCATCTGCGGCAGTGTACACGCGTCTGCGCAAATCAGCCACATTCTTGTCAACTTCTTCGGTAATCACGAGATAATCAAGGCTGCTGGGCCTGATAGGCCCGGCTGCGGCAGTGAGTTTCTTGGCATTTCTGGTCAGCTCCTCCACCAGGGCGAAAGCCTTCGCAAAAGGCCAGGAGGAATCCATTACAGCCATGCCTACTCCCAGACTCAGGGCATACCCTTTTGACGCTGCCAGGCGCTCATACTGGCTAACAAAAAGATCCACAAAAAAGAGCGCGAGATCAGCGCGTATGACAAGGGTGATATCATCGCCGCCAATCACAAGCGGACGCAGGGGCATGACCAGGGCATCCTGCTTTACCGCGCTCTTGTCAAACTGGCGGATGTAGGCCAGCAGCGCATTGACAGCGAATCGGAAAGCTTCGCGGTTTATATTCTCTATAGCTCCGGAAAGAGTCTGCAACGCGGCGACGCCTTGCGCGACTGGCAGCTGCTCCGCTTCCTCCAGCGTGTCGCTGAACAGCTTGCCCATGGAATTGCCATCCATGTGGATGAGTGCGATTTTTCCGCCCTCCGGCAGCATGGCCTCCATATCCCCTGTCCAGATGACCTTTTCCGAAATGTCTGCGTAGGCCCGCAGACGCTCCTCCGCCCTTTTCAAAAGTCCTGGCTGACGCCTGCAAAGCGAGGGGAGTGAAATGAATTCCCGGGACTCGCCTGAACGCTCCTCCGCCACGGCCGGAAGGCCATCCAGACGCGAGGCCCGCAAAACGGGCAGCATTGGCGCTCCGGCCCCGGGCGGGGCAGAACGACGCTGGAGATTTATGCGCTGCTCCACAATACTCCTCGCCTCGCGATAGGACGCAGTATCCCAGGCAACCGGAGCCTGGGCGCCAAAAATTGGCAACCCGGGAAATTGCTCCAGAACCTTTTTTGAATAGGCCTGCAGAAAAGCAAAGCCCAGCCGTTCATCTGGCAGAAGCAGGGCGAGAATGCCGGCATTATTCTGCAGCAGGATATGCCAGTCATTGCCCGCCATTTCCGCATCGGCCTTTCTGCCGCAGCCAATTTGGCCAAGCACAGGCTCATAGAAATCTTTATGGCAGATTTGATAGACGATTTCGGAGCCGCCAATCATCTCCTTGAGTTTGCCAGTCGCAAAAATAAATTTCTGGATTCCGCCTACTTCCGCGCGGATCAGTACAGGCATAAACTCCTCCTGTCGATTCGTTGTCCGCCGCCATGAACGCCAGTCCCTTCCATTATCCAAAACTGCTTCAGCGCCAGTCTGTACTGGAGGGCGCACATTGTTCCAAAAATATTTTCCTGGCTTCCGCCAGTTCGGGAATTTGCCAGTAGCCAAGACCAAAAAGCGGGTTTTTGCCAGCGCCCAGGTATTGGCCAAGCACCAGTTTCTCCGCCAGCCTTGCGCCAATCCTGCCATTGCAGCGGATTGCGCCTGCAACGCCGCCAAGGGCTATCCGCCTTTCCTGGTTGTAACGCAAATCATGCCAGCGCAGATTTCCCTCTCCAGCCACAGGCAGGCTCTCAACCTCATCCCTGTCCGCAAACTGCCAGAAACGGATCTTGCTGGCCAGATAGCCAATTGCCCTGGCTGACCTGAAAAACTCAGGCTGGCAATAGTCATCCCTTTCCCTCCCCTCCCCGCGGCAGCCAGAGGGCAATTTGAGCCTCAGGGGAGTATGAAAATGCAGGGAAAAGGAGTCGAGTCCAGCCAGCAGCGTTGTTTCTTCCCGCAAATGCTTCAATGTGAGCGGCTCAAGCCCACAGGGCGCTTCCTCTGGCGGATGCCTTTTGCCGCTTATCGCGTCCTGCCAGAAAAGCAGCCTGAGGGTTAAGCGCGAAAATTCGCCGTGCGGCTCGCCCTGGGCAAGCGCGTTCCCAAGCACACCAAACTGGCCCGGATTTTCAGTCAAAAGGCGCAGGCACACCACCTCCCCAGCCCGCAATGGCGCCTGGCCGCTGCGCAGGGGCACAAACCCCCTTGCCAGGGAATCCAGCTGACAGCCAAATTGGCGACAGGCATGGCGCAGCCACGCGCTCCAGCGCGCGCCATGATAATCGGGCAGCGAGCGGATGCTTCTGGTAACCAGAAAAACTCCATCCACAAGATAAATATCGTTCATTGCCAGTCAGCCAAAGCCATGCTAATATGATGCAAATCGCTTTACAGTCATATATTATTGCCTATCGCCATGTTACAACAAGAATTTTTTCGGCAGAAACTTGCCTGCGCCTACTTTTTCTTCATTCCCTCGCTTGCCTATGGTATCCTCACTTCAAGGCTGCCTGCGCTGAAAATCGCAATGCAGGCCAATGACAGCCAGATCGGCTATACCCTGCTTGCTCTCGGCATCGCCACTCTATGCGGCCTTTTTAGCGCCGATTTTCTCATTCGCCGCTACAATGCGAAACTGGTTACAATGGCTGCGGCTGTCTTCATGTCTGTAGCAATGATCATCGCCGGCTTTGCCGCAAATTATTGGCAATTCACGATTTTCTGCCTGATTGCCGGCCTTGGCGTGGGCTTGTGCGATGTGGGCATGAACGCGCTCGGCATCCATCTTGAACAGACCAGCAAAATCCTGTGCCTGTCTTTTCTGCACGCCTGCTCCAGCATCGGCGGAGCGGCAGGCGCCATCTCCGGCTCAATATGCGCGGAATTTGATATTGATCCTTTCTGGAATTTTGTTCTGGTGCTGGGGGTCTGGCTCGCATTTTGCCAACTGGCATTCAGAAATATCCAGGAAGACAAGGCTACGGCAAAAAAAGCCGCTTCCCCCCTGCCGGTCGGCAAGATCCCCCTTTTTGTCTGCCTCTGCGGAGCTCTCAGCCTGCTCTGTCATATTGTGGAAGGCTCCACTGCGGAATGGGGAAGCCTGCTGCTGACAACAGTAAAACGCGCATCCCAGGAAGAAGCGGCGCTGGTTTTCGCCTGTTTTACAAGCGCAATGGTTGTCTGCCGGCTTTTTTCCGACCGGATTCGCTCCCGCTTTTCAGATTTTCAGCTGACCTTTTTTGGCTCGCTGATCGGCGCCGCGGGAATGGCGCTGGTGCTGATTTCATCCTGGCCGCTTGTCTGCCTTGCGGGTTACGCCATAATGGGCGTAGGCGTCGCTCCCATTACGCCCCTGCTCTTCAGCCGCGCCGGCGCGACGCCCAGCGTCTCTCCTGGCCGCGCAAGCGCCGTGGTTTCACTCTTCGCCTATTCGGGCTTGCTCTTTTTCCCGCCTTTTATCGGCATTATGGCCAACCGCCTGGGCCTGCTCCAGACATTGTGGGTGATCGTGGCTATTTGCCTCCTGATGACTCTGGGCAGCAGGATTCTGAAAAAATAGCGCGAGCAGGGCGCCTGCCGGCAATTCCTGCAGGACTGACGCATCTTCCAGAAAAAGTCTTGGAACAAATTAACTTTCAAATTTTACAAATTTGAAAGCGCCCATTTCGCCGCTTAACGGCCAGGCAAACCAGCCTTGCGGCTACATGGCGACCGTATGCTTTCGAAGCCGGCAGAGCATTTTCAAAGTGAAAATGCTCTAATATGTAGTAGTTTCGACTTGACCTGACATTTGCCTTGCAAAAAAGAGGGAACTCGGTTTTGATGGATTTTATCCAATCACCATCAACCGGACACCACGTCCAGGGAGTTCCCATGTCCAGTTTTAACCAGAATGCAATTAAGCACAAGACCACATTGTTGAACTTGGCGGCGGAGCTTGGCAATGTTTC
>JAAUYW010000077.1 GCA_014804915.1 Desulfovibrio sp.
AAAACCTGGCGAAGGCTGACGAAAGGGTGGCAGTGCTGCCCATTGAAGTGGAGCTGACGCCCGGACCGCAACATTCTGTTTCCGCCAGCGCGCGCTATGATTCTGACACCGGCTTTGGCGTGGAAGGCACCTGGGAGCATCGCAACCTGTTTGGCAATGGCGAAAAGCTCGTCCTGGACGCGCCGATTTCCCAGCAGGAAACCGGTCTGAAGGCGCATTTTGAAAAGCCGGCTTTCCTGGATCGCGAGCAGCGCCTCTATTTTGACGGGGCTGCCCTCTGGGAAAATACGGACGCCTACCAGCAGCAGTCGGTAAAGGCCGAAGGCGGCATTTATCGCCGCCTGGCCCGCAACTGGTCCGGCGCCCTCTCCATTTTTGCCGAGGGCGGCTCGCTCAAGGATAACGAGCATGAAAAAAAGCCGTATTTTGTTTTCAGCCCGCGCGGAGGCATTCGCTATGACGGCCGCAACAATCGCATGAACACCAGCAAGGGCACAATGGCCGAACTCAAGTTCAAGCCTTTCAGCGGCTATTATGAGGAGGAATTCAGCGCCCTGGCGGGCGACTTCTCATTTGCGGCCTGGTATCCGCTTCTGGGCAGGAAGCCGGACGGAGCCATTGACGACACTGTGGTGCTGGCAGGCCGCGTTGAGCTTGGCGCAATGCCGGGCAGCACTTCGCTGCATTCAATTCCCGCGAGCCTGCGCTATTATACCGGCGGCGCAGGCACAGTGCGCGGCTACGCCTATCAGTCCATTGGCCCGCGTGACAGCGAGGGCGATCCGCTGGGCGGCCGCTCCTACCAGGTAGTCAATCTGGAGGCCAGATTTATGGTCGCTGAAAATATCGGCATAGTGCCATTTCTGGATGGCGGTATGGTTTACCGCGAGCAATGGCCAAGACTGGATGGCGACATGGACTGGGGCACAGGACTTGGCTTTCGCTATTATACGCCAATCGGACCGGTTCGGCTGGATGTGGCGACGCCCCTGCACCGGATTGACGATGACCCGCCAGTGCAGTTCTACATCAGCATCGGGCAGTCGTTCTGATGTTCTGGCGCAGGAAAAAGCAGTCGGAGGGCGAGCCCGGGCAAGAGCCAAAACCTCGCAAAAAAAGCCTGGCTCTGCGGATCTGCAAATATGCCTCCCTGGTTCTGGCGCTGCTGTTTCTCGCGGTTTGCGCCGGCGGAGCCTGGCTTACGCAATCGCAGTCAGGCCTGGACTGGCTGCGCTCGACTGCCAATTCCTTTCTGGCTACAGCAAAGCCGCTGGCCTTCAGGCTGACCAACCTTGAGGGCTCCATCCCTTTCAGTTTCAGCTTTGGCATTGAAGCGCTGGATAAGCGCGGGCTCTGGCTGGCAGCGCCCCGCAATACTGTGGTCTGGGACTGGAAAAGACTGCCAGGCGCCATTGTCTTCAGGCAAATATCAGCCGAAGCTGTGGACTTGCAGCGCTTTCCTGATCTGCCGCCAGAGCCTGAAGACAAAAGGGAGGAGCCGTCAAGGCCCCTGACAGTGGCGGACGTCCAGGCCATGCTTGCAAAGGCTGCCGATTTTCTTGGCAAATCCCACTGGTGGCTGCCGGAGATAGGCTTTGACGCGATAACCCTTGGGGCCAGGCTGCCCGCAAGCCTGCTGCCTTCCGGCGACGAGCGCCCGCAAAGGCTTGCGCTTGATGCGACGCTCGTCATGAAAGCGCTTGCCAATACTGTGGACGCAGCCTTGCGGGCGCAGCTGACAAACGCGCTCGACAGCCAGATTTATGTTCCGGATCTGAATTTCGATTCTCTTGGCCTGCGCGTGACCCTGAATGCCGGGCCAAATCCGGATGGCCTGAAGGCTGCGCTCAATCTGGAGGCGGAAGTTGCAAAGCCCCGCCTGAAGCTCAGGGACATTCCCGAAAATTTGCTTGGCGAGGAAATGCGGCTCAATTTTGGCCTTGCCGCCTTGGCCAATACAGTTGAGCCTGCGGCGCGAATCGAGATTACCGGTCCAAATCTGGAAGCAGGGCGGCTCAGTCTGGCTGGAGGCGGCCAGTGGCAGAGCGACGCAGCCTGGAAGGAAGGCCGGGTGGCCGGCCCTTGCGAATACGATCTGGGGCTCAATTTCGCGCCTGGCGATGCCAGCCCGGAATCTCCCCTGGCGCCCATCCGGAGTCCTGTGCGACTCGGCCTGGCCGTAGCTGGCGATCTGCCCAGACTCAATCTTGATCTGGGGCTGGCGTGCGCGAATCTCGAGGAAAAGGGCCATGCGCTGAAAGATACGCGGCTGGCCCTTTCCGCCAGCGATGTCAGCGTGCCCTATGATGCCCAGGCCCTGCGCAGCCTTGAACAGGAACATGATCTTGGCCTGGCGGTTGACACGGTTTTTGAAGGTCAGAAAATCGCGCTGGCCAGCAGGATCTTTTTTCAGGCCCTGCAGTCCGCCCCGGGGAAAACTCCCGCGGACTGGCGCGTTGGCCTGCGCGATTTTTCCCTGAATGGCCTTGGCGCTGTCGCCCGGGGCAATCTGGCCGTGCTGTTGCCTGAGGGCAAAAAGCCTGGCCTCGACGGCAGCCTGAATTTCAGGATCGCGGACTGGAAGGCGCTTGGACTGCTGATGCCGGAGCAGACCATCGCCGGGGAGGCGAATTTGTCCGTCGCGCTTGCTTCCGGCCTGTCAGGCGAGGTTGCGGACGCCTTGCTGCCAGTGCGCGACGCGCTTACGCCCGGGCTGCCGCCAAATGCCCAGAGCGCGGTAATTACGCTCCGCGTGCCTGGCATCAGCATGCGCTCTGGCCGGAAGCTGCTGTTTGAGGGCAGTTCTGTGAATGGCGATATCCGGCTGCAGGATATTTTTGGGGATCTGGCTGTAAACGCGGTTCTTGGGGCGGGAAGCCTGTCTGCCGCAGGATTGAAGCTAGCGGCTGACGCAAGGGCAAACGGCAGGATTTCGGGGCCGCTGGATGTGGAGGTCGCGAGCAAGGGCAGCGTCAATGCCAAAATCGGGGCTCAATGGAATCCCGGGCTTGTGCGCCTCGGCGCCCTGGAAGTAATGGCTGATCTCTCCGCGTTGCTTGACAAAAAGGGACGGATGCTGGCCGGCATACGCTCGGCTGGCCCGGCGCAGCTGGAATATGGCGATAATGGCATCAAGGTCAGCAATCTGGATCTGCGCATTCTGCCAGCTGGCAGGCTCAGGGCAAGCGGCGGCCTGGCGCCTGACAGGCTGGATTTGCGGCTTGGCCTGGAAAACCTGGATTTCAAGCCCTGGCAGGCGCTCGCGCCTGCGCTGCCTGCAGGCAGCGCCTCGCTTTCCGCCGAGCTCTCCGGCACTCCGAAACGGCCTTCAGGCAAATTCCGGCTGGACGTGAACAGGCTGGCAGTGCCAGGAGTCGCGCTCAAGCCGGTGAGTTTTGCGCTGGCAGGCGCAATAGAAGAGGGCAGGGGCGGGAGCGCGCTGAAAACGCGCCTGGAGCTGAATCCGCAAACTGTCAGCGCGCTGGGCGGCACTGTGGCGCAGGTAGCCGCCAGCCTGCCGCTGCATTTTGGCGCAAACGGCGTGCCAGCGCCGGACATGAAGGGCCCGCTGCAGGCGAAAGTGCGCTGGGATGGCGCGCTTGGGCCGCTCTGGAATCTCGTGCCTGTGGCTGATATGCGCCTGAATGGCCGCGTAGCCGTAGATCTGGATGCCTCGGGCAGCCTGGAAAAGCCAAAAGTGGCCGGTTATGCCGCAATCAGCAACGGGCGCTATGAAAACCTGCTTCTGGGCGTCCTGCTCACGGACATCAATCTGCGCGTTGATCTGGACGATGCCGGCAGGACGGCGAAAAAGGCCCCTGGCGCCCTGGATTCCCTGCCAGGCAAAATGAAACTGGCACTGAGCGTTGGCGATGGCCGCGGCGGCGCATTGACTGCCAGCGGCGGCGGCAACCTCGATGGCACAGCGCTGGACATAGCGGCGAAGATCAATGACCTGAAGCCCTTGCGACGCCGCGACGTTCATGTGGAGCTATCAGGCCAGGTGGGAGTGAAAGGCACGGCCCTGGCGCCTGTTGTGGAGGGCGAAATTATTGTTGACAAGGGCGAGGTGCTGCTCAACAACCTTGAAATGACTGGCAGCGTCACAACCCTGGACATAACGCAGCCAGGCGCAAGGGAGAAAGCTGCGGCGCCTGCGCCTGCCAGCGGCGGAGGCGGGCGGCTGAATGTGCGCGTGCGGATGCTGCCCAGATTCAGCGTTGAAGGCAGGGGGCTCGCCAGCCTCTGGCAGGCCAATCTGCTTGTTGCCGGGCCGCTGACAAATCCGCAGGTCACAGGCAATATCAGCTGTGTGCGCGGCAATTTCGATTTTCTGGGCAAAATGTTCGCCCTGACGCGCGGCATAGTCTTTTTCGGGGGCGGCTCGCTGGCAAATCCGCTGCTTGATATCGAGCTTACGCATGATACGCCTGATCTGGTCGCCCATATTCTTGTAACCGGCCCGGTCAACAAGATCCGCATCAAGCTGACAAGCGATCCGGCTGTGCCCAGGGACGAGATTCTCTCGCGTGTCCTGTTTGGCCGCAGCGTGAATGACCTGAGCCGCATGGAAGCGCTGCAGCTGGCCGGGGCAGTCGCCCAGCTGGCGGGTTTTGGCGGCGGAAGCGGACTCCTGGGATCAGCCAAAAAGGCCCTTGGCGTGGATGTGCTGCGCATTGGCACTGCCAATACCGGCTCTGAGAACCAGACCAACGAGGACACTGGCGGCGGCACTACCGTGGAAATGGGCAAATATATAAATGATTACATTTATATGGGAGTGCAGCAGGGCTTTTCGTCAGATTCAACAGCATTTATAATTGAAATAGAAATCACGCCCAGGACAAATTTTGAGCTGCGCTCGGAGAAGACCAATACCTGGGGCGGCATCAAGTGGAAATATAATTATTGACGCTGGCGTCAGCCTGCGGATCTGGCGGCCTGCTTTTCGAGAGCTGCGGCAAGCTGCTTGCGCTCGCGCGTGCCAGGCGCAAGCCAGGAGTCAAACTCCGGGCATTTTTTCTGATAGCGGCAAAAGACCAGAAAGCCGGTATGGCTGGTCATTCTGTCCGCTGGCCGAAGGCGATCTGCCAGCGGCTTCCAGGGCCGCAGCAGGATTTCGCAAACTTCCACTTCGCCAAACGGCCCGGTTTCCAGGCCGTCCAGCAATGCGCTCACCTGCGGAGTAGTAGGCAGCAGGAAGCCAAGCGTGGCGCCAGGCCTCACTGCTTGCGGAATCTGGCCGAGGCAGAGCCACGGCTCGCGCATGTCAAGAAACAGGGCATCCGCGCCGGCCGCCTCAAAGCCTGCGCTGACATCCCTGTTGTGGATCACGACATTCGCGCCAAGGCCGGCCCAGTCCAGGTTGCGCCTGGCCAGGCGCGTGAATTCCTCGCGGCTGTCATGGCTGACAACCTTGCCAGTCGGGCCGCAAAACCAGGACAGGGCTAGCGTGAGGGAGCCTGAGCCGCAGCCTGCCTCGACAATGGTTCTGTCCGGCCCCGCTCCAAGACGCAGGCAGATCTGGGCTATGTCCTTGGGATAGATGATCTGGGTTTTGCGTTTTATGCCCATGAGCAGGTCGTAAAGCGTGGCTTCCTCAACCCTGACCGGCATTCCGAGACTGGTGCGCGCTATGGCCCCGTATTCCAGGGCGGCGACAGCGTCGGCGGCCAGCGCGCCGTCATTCGTATGCCAGACGTCTCCTGGCGTGAGTTTTTTGATATAACGCTTTTTTTTCGGCGTTACATAAACTATAATGGAATTGTAGGGAATCATTCCCTGCCTTGCGGAAGCGCGCGCCTGGGCTGGAAGTAGTCTGGCAGGCTGAAAAGGCGGATCGAGCGGGAGTGGGGAAAAGAGTCCGGTTTGGTAACCTGGCCTTCAATGCTGATTCTTTCATCCGAGAGGCCGAAGGGCTCGAGCTCATGGCCGGAATTGAGATATTCGAGCGCGTCGCGGGAAAGCGCGAACACGGGCATTGAGGTTGTGGCATTGCCTGCAAAGAGACTGGTCCGG
>JAAUYW010000078.1 GCA_014804915.1 Desulfovibrio sp.
AGAGAGAGAGAGAGAGAGAGCAAATTATGTGCCATAGTGCGGTATGGTAATCCGTTTAAAATTCCATGAGTATTATAGCAGGCTTTTTTGGCCATGTCAAAAAGTTTTTGCGCCTATCCGGCCATGCGCTCGCAGGCAAGACTCGCAGCTTTCATTGCCGCTCCGGTCAGCTGCAAAAATACCCTGCTTCCGGCTCCTCCGGCCAGCCAATCAAAAAGCCGCGATCCAGAAAGCGGTTATACTCCTCGCAAGCGGTTTCCGGCACAAACAGGCAAGAATGGCACGCGCCTATGGACAGGCCCTCGGCGCTGCTGCGCAAGCCCTGAATGCAAAGCGGATCGCTTGCGCACCATTCCTGGGCCTGCAATGCATCCTGCAAAATATCGCCAAACAGCGCCGACGCTCCCTGGCGCTGCAGGCCGCCCAACGTACCGCCGCTGTCAACGCATGCGGTATAGATCAGCAATCCGGCCATTGTCTCATCCGCATACAGGCGCTCGCTCAAGGCTGCCGCGCCATAGCCGCTGTTCACAGCCAGCTGAATCATCAGCGCGTGGCTGAGGGAATGCAGCAGCATAAATCTGGGTGTGGCCTTGAGCAGCATTGCGGAATCCTGATCTGCAAGCCTGCGCTCCAGCATGGAGCGCAATCTTTGCGCGCGTTTTCGCACTGCCGGCTGCTTTTCCCAGTTTTTCAGCCTCTCCTGATCGAGAGTCAGGAATATCCCCTCCCCTGCAGCCTCGATTGCCGGCCGCCATCTGATCGCCGGATTCGCTGCAATCTCCGCAATGTGCCCTCTTTCATCGTCAGGCGGATAAATGCGCGAAAAGCCGGTGAGCGCGCGCACCTCGCGCAGTCTGGTAGCGCGAATCAGGCTGCCCAGATAGCCGCGCCATTTTTCCGGAACCTTCTCCCGCGCCAGCTCAAATTCCGCGCCAAATTCTCGCGCGGACTCAAAGGCCTCATATTCGGCAGGCCGCAGATCTTCGCATTTGGCGTTTGCCAGAGAATCCTGCTGGCGCCTGATTTTCCACAGCAGTTTTTCTGGCGTGAGATTCAGGATTGCCAGCTGCCGCTGCAGGGCCACGTCTTTCTCAATATGCCTCAGACACAGCTCCTCGCCGCCGCTTTCCAAAAGGGCTTTCAGCACCGCCCAGTGAGTTTCGCCCAGATCTTCCTGCAAGTTTTCCGCCCAGGGCGGGATGGACAGGGCCGCTGCCAGCAGCGGATAATAAAGATTTGAAGCGCCGCATTTCATCACCCTGGGATTGCGGTCGCACTCCTCGGGTTCTGCGTCAAGCCAGGGCCGCAAGCCGTTGCAGCGCCTGTTCAGCTGTTTCCAGCAGGCCTGGTCAAACACGCCTGCCATGCTCCTTGATGCGCCACATTCCGGACAGCTGACGCGCAGGCCGGCCAGGCCCGGACTCTTCTGCTCCAGTTTTAAAAATCCCTTTTCAAACTTGCATTCCGGCTTGTGGCCAACATGGAAATGCCAGGGAAACTCCTCCAGATGCCCCCTTTCGCAGGCCAGAATAAAACCCGCCGGAACTACCCAGGCCTTGCGGGCTGGCGACGAACACAGCGGACAATACACCGCAGCCAGACCAGGCTCGGACTTCCATTTTTCCCGCAGGGCAAGACGGCCGCAGGAGGGGCAATGCAGCCAGCGCGGAAATGGCGCGGCAGTCAGCGCTGGCAGCAGACGCTGCAGCTCACCCTTTTTGTCGCCTTTGGCCTCTGCCTCGCGCACAGGCGGCGCCCTGAAATAATCCACCCCCAGCCTGGCCTGCAGCCTCGGCTCGTAAATTTTTCGCGCGCCCTTGCGCGTTTCCGGAAACGAGCTGTCCCAGTCTTCCTGGCCGCAGATGATGGCGGAGACAGTAGCGCCATCCACCCTGAAATTGACCAGGCTGCCTATGCCAGCGCCATAGAGCAGCGAACTGCGCCTGAGCTCGCCCAGCTCGTAATTCGCTTTCCGGCTTTTCAACTCGCTGCCCCTTTTTTGCGCAATTTCAGCCTGAACGCGACGCCAGGCTCAACAGCGCGCATGCTGTTCAGCGTTGGCCAGCCCTGGCCAGGCTTGCGGCCTGCCGCAGCCCTTGCGGCCGCGTCTTCAGCGCTGTGCATCAGGGCGCTGGAATTTCCGGCCTGCAGCCAGTAATACTCCGGCGCCCGCTGGCGCCATTCATGCAGCAGCCTGTCCAGCTCCTGGCCAGACAGCGCGTCCTGCGCGTCGATTCTGGCCGCCCTTTCCAGAATGAAGGCCCTGACTTTTTCAAGCAGCTCCGGATTCGCCTTCCTTATGGCAGGCTTCTCAAGCAGGGACGGATCAAGATGGCGGAGCAGTCCGGCCAGAACGGCGTGCAGGGCCCTGTCCCTGGCGCGGGGAGCAAAAGGCGTCACGCTGGCAGGCTCCACATCGCGATAAAGGCTCCTGTGAAAGGTAAAAAAGCTTTCATAGTGCGAGCGATCCCTGGCGCGGGAATGACTGTGCAAAGTGACCACCAGCCCGGGCGTGGCTCCGCGTCCAACCCTGCTTGTGGCCTGGATGTATTCGGACATGCTCTTGGGCTGGCCATTCACAACCATCATTCCAAGCCTGGCAACATCCACGCCCACGCTGAGCATGTTGGAGGCCAGCACCACGTCAAGCGCGCCAGGCGCAGTCATGGGCGTAGCCATCAGTCCGAGCATGTCCCGCACTTCAGTCTGGCTCAAGCGCGATGTCAGCTCATTCACCTCCAGAATCTGGCGCTCGGGCTCGCCCCGCAGGCGCGCTAGAATTTGCGCGCTTTTTCTGGTTTCATCCTGCATCAGCACAAGCGCGCCGCCTAGCTCGCGCAAGCTGTTGAAATAGCCGACAAGCGTCCACCAGGAATCCAGCGCGGCAGCCGCGGGCGCTTTGGCGGCCAGGGCGCCGACTGACTGTAGCAGGGAAGCCGACACTTTTTCAAGCGCGGTCTTCATTGAGCGGCCTGCAGCCGTAACCCCGCAGTACGTCCTGCCCACTGACGCGGCATCCTCAACCGCAAAGCCGGAGTCGCCGGCATCCAGATAAGATGGAGGAAACTGGCGCGCCTCGCGATCATAGAGGCTGCGTATCTGCGCTGCGGCATTCCGGATAGTGGCAGTGGAGCCTATGATTTTGGGGGGAATGCCGTCACTGGCGAACAGCCCGTCAACCATGGTTTCATACAGGCCGGCGATTGAGCCAAGCGGGCCAGTCAGCAAATGCAGCTCATCCTGGATGATCAGGTCTGGCGGGGAGCCGGTCTCCAGGCCAAACAGGCCCTTTACCTCCTCCTTGCGCACAATCTGGGCGAATTTGTCAACTGTGCCAATCAGCAGCGAAGGCCTGCGCCTATAGACAAACTCGTCAACTGTCCAGACAGGCAGGGGATCGAAACCTGCCAGCTCGCAGCTGGCATTCGCGCATCTGGCCTCAATGCTCTTTGGCTTTTCCTCCCATTCAAGCTCGCTGCCGCAAGCCGGGCAGTTCACCAGCTGGGCCGGCGTGGGGTAGGCCGCATTGCCGGCCAGCGCCTGCCTGGCTTCCCTGATTTTATTTGGCGTGGCGTTTTCGCCTACCCAGAGGCCGATTGAAAAGGGCGTTTTGCCCAGCAGACTTTCGTTTTGCCTGCGCAGCGACTCGCATGCGAAAATCAGCGCGCTGGCCCGCATGAACTGCTGCGTTGTCAAAAGCCGCAGGGTATAGCGCATAATCGCGGCCACGCCTGCGCCCGCATCCGGATTATCCGGATTGCGCAACCTGCGCTGAAACAGCAAAAGGGCGATCAGCCCCAGATAGGCCTCGGTCTTGCCGCCGCCAGTGGGAAACCAGAGCAGGTCCATGATCCGCCGGCTGGCGATCCAGCCCTGATCCGGCTCCCCTGGCCGCAATGTGGAAGGCGCGGCCAGGAGAATGAAGCCGAGCTGAAAAGGACGCCAGATCATCTCCGCGCCAGGGTTTTTCCACTGGAACTGCTTCAGCATTGCCGCATTTGCCAGCCTGAAGGCGCGGGCGCAAACCGGATTCAGGGCAATCGACCTTGCGCCTGCCTCAAGGCTGGCGCAAACTTCCTCGCACCTATCGCGGTGCTCTTTTGCGATTTGCGCGTATTCGCCGGAAACTTCTTCTTGCGCCTGTTCAAGCCACTCCCTGTAGGCTGCCGGGATTTGCAGCAACGGCTCAAGCAGATTTTCAGCATTGGCAAACGCGGAGGCGCGGAGCAGCGGGGCGCCGCTCGCATCGCGCAAGATCCCCCTGAAAACAGGATGGCCGCCAGCGTCCATGTCCGGCACGCGCGCTTCTGGCAGCCAGCTGGTTTCAATGCTCTCCGCCCGGCCAGGATCATCCGGCCTTTCTTTCCAGATGGCGGAGCAGGTATGGCCCACAGCGAAAGACTGGCTCTTGCGATACAGCAAATTCGCGGACCTGTCGCCAGGGCTTATTGCTGCGCGACGCTCCGGCCTTGCCACAAGCTCCGTATCGCCTGCCGGTCTGATTCTGAGCCTGGTCTGAAACAGCGTAACCTGCTCCACCTCCTGGCGCAGCGAATTTTCCTGGACTTCCATGCCGTTAACCAGCATAACGCTGACCAGAATCAGGTCATTGCAGGGCACGTTTCTGACATGAAGATAAACGCCGTCTTCAAGATCGCCAATCTCCAGGGGCACGGTCTGGCTGCCGGGACAGAGCCTGATGCCAGAAACCGTGTGCCTTATCGCCTTGCGCTTCTGCCCGGGGTTGCCATTCCGGTTTTCCGGCCTGTAGATCCCGGCCGAAATTTCCACTTCGATTTCAGGAATGCCTGCGGCATTTCTGGCCGCGAAAGACAGGCCCATTGCAGACGGCCTAAAGGGCGGGCTGAAGAGAATGTCCTCGCAAGGCTCGTCGTCCTGATCGCGCGCTTCCTCATCTTCTGGCGCTGGCTGGCCGCCTGGCCAGAGAATTCCCGAAAGATAGAGATCCGAGGGATAGACGGGCGCGCCATCCTCGCCCGCCAGAAACTCGTCTTCCTGAAGCGGACCGATCAGATCCTCTTTCAGGCGCGTGAGAATTTCAGCGCGGTAATCCATGCTGCCTCAGATTGCCAGATAGCCGAATATTCTTGGTTTCAGCAAAAACCTGAAACTGTTCCAGGGCTCATGCAGGCGCTCGCCCTCTTCGGCCTTGCAGGTTACAATATCCATAATTTTTATGCCTTCAATAATTGCGGGCGCTCCGCCAGGCCGTTTCTCCAGCTCACGGTTCAGCGCTTCGTCAAGGAAGCAGAGCCTGTTGCCAGCAAGATCCTGCAATTCATAGCGCGAATCTTTCAGTACCGCCTTGGCCGGCACGGGCACGGGCGAGGCCATGAAACCGATCGCCAGCTGCCTTAGCGCCTGCTGGGCAGCCTCGGCCTCCTGTTTGGAAGCATACAACTTTTTGCCTGCCAGCGTCAGGGCGGTGATTTCGCCATTCAGGCCCATAAGAAAGCGCTCCCCGGCAGTTCCGTCTTTTCTGGAGACGTGGGCATAAAGGTTTTTTCTGGCCCTGCTCGCGCCAACGAAGAGCACGCGGCATTCCTCCCTGAAATGCCTGGAGTGCGCGTCCTCACCCAGGTACAAGTGCACAAGATCCGCCTCGCGGCCCTTGACAGCGTGAATTGTGCCAAACAGCGGCCCGGCCATGCCCAGCTCCTTTTTGAGCAGCCTGGCATCCAGGGAATGGGAAGATATGCGGCCCAGATCAGCAAGCCTTACACGACCGCTTCCGTTTTTGCCGCCAAGAATTTCCCAGGCATTTTCCGGAAACAGCGAGGCGCTGGCGCTGGCTGTCCGCTCAAAATCCTCATGAAAAAGATAGGGAGGCTTGCTGACCGGCGCCAGAGCGCCCAGCCAGCAGGGCAATTCCCTGGCTATTCCGCCAGTCTGAATCCTAAATGCCATCTGGCCGGGAAGCGACGCGCACGCCAGGAAAGTCTCCTTTTTGGTGCGAAAAAGCGCGAACACTTCCCTGCCGTTTTCCGGCAACTGGCAAGGGCCAAGCTGCAGCGGATCAAAGCCGCACTCATCCTGCGTTGTGGCTCCGGCCCTGATTTGCTCGCGGATTTTGCGCCAGGAATCGGCAGATTCCCCAATTTCATCCAGGATTGCGGCGCGGACGCGCGTATAAATATGCAAAAGCTCCCCTGCCCCTGTCCTGTGCACTGTTTGCAGGGATCTGGCAGCAAAAGGCAGCTTTTTGGCGCGAATGATTTCAGGCAGGGTCCGACCTGCGAACTCCCCGCCAGCTGCGCCTTTTCCGGCCTGGTCGTCAGTGAAGCCATATATCGCCTGGGCATCGTCCGAAAGGATGGTCACTCCGCATTCAGGCGCAAGATGGACAAGCGCCGCGCAAACAAGGCTTGCCCTTGGCCCGACTACATCCTGGGCTTCGTCAATAATGATATGCGTAAGGCTGCCCAGCCAGTCCTGAAGCTCGCGGCTTTGCGAGGCAAGCTCAAAAGCCCTGGCCATATTCCTGTCGTAGCCCAGGGACAGGCTTGCGCCGGCGTCAAAGCCCCAGTTCAATTGCCAGGCCAGGGAATCCAGCGTGGAAATATGCGGCTCGTGAATGCGGCCCGGATTTTTCAGATAACGGCCAAGCCGATTGCAGATTTCAGCTACAGCCACGCGCGTGAAACTGAGCAGCCAGATGCCATCCGGATTGCAGTTTGCATTCTCCATCAGATATGCGACGCGGCCGCAGGCGACAGCGGTCTTGCCGCTGCCAGGACAGGCATTCACCAGAATGCGCGCATTTGCCGGAGCGCTGATGATCTCCCATTGGGCCGCATCCCAGGGAGAAAGCGGCGAATCCGCGCCAGACATTGCAGGATCGGCTTTTTCAATCGGCGCCCTGGAGGCCACACTGGCGCCAAAAGCTAGCAAGTGACGCCGTGAAGAAGGACGCTGTGGAGGCGGAACCGGCATTGCGGGCGCCTTTTTGCAAGGTGGCCTGCCTGTAAGCCATACTTCGCAATCTGCCTGGATTTGAACCAGCCGGCCCTTGTACTGGACATAAGACTTGCCCAGATATTCTTTTACCGGCAAGTCGCGAATTTCCAGAAGCCTGTCGCCATTCCAGATTTCTATTCTTTTGTTCA
>JAAUYW010000079.1 GCA_014804915.1 Desulfovibrio sp.
ATTGAGATTGTGGATGAGCGCTTCCATAGCCTGGTAAACGCGCTGACTTGTAGTCTCAAGGGCGGCTTCGGCAGCATAGCTGTGGCAGGCGGCATAGGCGGCAGGCAAATCGAGTTCTTCCAGATTGCCCATTGCCGGCGTCTGCCTGCCCAGCGCCCGCTCGGTCTCGGCCCTGGCTTCAGCTGTGGAAAGGCCATTGCGTATCGCCAGCCAGGCGGAAAACGCCTTTTTATATTCGCGGGCAAATGTCTTGCGCACGCCATCCGCCATTGCCCAGTCAAAATTGGGCACGCTCTGGCCGCCGTGCATCTCGTTCTGGTTCGCCTGGATCGCTATGCAAGCCAGGGCGGCATAGCTTTCTATGGATTGCGGCTCGCGCAGAAAGCCGTGGCCTGTGGAAAAGCCGTTCCGGAAAAGCCTGATCAGATCAATCTGGCAGCAGGTTTCCGTCAGCATGTAAAAATCCTTGTCATGAATATGAATATCGCCGCTGATATGAGCAGCGGAGATATCCTTTGGCAGAATATAATTGTCTATGAAGTATTTGGAGCCTTCGGAGCCATATTTGAGCATCGTGCCCATGGCGGTGTCGCCGTCAATATTCGCATTTTCGCGCTTGATGTCCTCATCCCTGGCCGGAATATAGGTGAGCTTCCTGTAAATATCCATCAGATAGGTTTCGGCATTGCGCAGCTTGGCGTGCTCCGCGCGATAGAGAATATAGGCCTTCGCCGTTTTCGCGTAGCCATACTGAATCAGCGTTTCTTCAACAATATCCTGAATCTCTTCCACCTGCGGCTGGTCTGCCTGCGCCAGCCGCCTGCATACCTTTTCAGTCAGAAACAGGATGTCCGTTGCCGACATTTCCTCGGATTCAACCGCCTTGTTCGCGGCAGTGATGGCGCCAAGAATCTTCAGGGAATCAAAAGGCACGCGCGTGCCGTCGCGCTTGATGACTGTATCTGGCATTACCCAAGCTCCAATTTAAAAAATTTTTTCTTATGCCACAAACCGGCTTAAGTCAAAGCTGACAAAGCGGGCGGCCAAGCCTGGCGCCTGAACAACGCAAGCCAACTGGCTGCCATCGCTTGACA
This sequence comes from Desulfovibrio sp., assembly GCA_014804915.1. Classification (GTDB taxonomy): domain Bacteria; phylum Desulfobacterota; class Desulfovibrionia; order Desulfovibrionales; family Desulfovibrionaceae; genus Desulfovibrio. The sequence goes on from JAAUYW010000079.1 coordinate 1,095, forward strand.
ATGCCTGCCTCAGGGGCGGATTATAAAGCGGGCAGCAAGCCGGATTTGCCTTGCGGCGGGCGAGTTTCAGGCCCAAATCAAAATTGCGGGAGCGCACATGTCATTCAGGGTTGTCTTTCAGACCGAAAAGCGCGTTTCAGCCAGAAGCATGCGCACATTCATGCGCAAATTCCAGACCCAGTCCGTTCACATCCTCGATTCCGAGATCTTTGAACGCGCCAGGGATGACGAGCCGGCTGCCGGGCCCTGGCAATATCTTGTCGCAGTCACGCTGGATGACAAGGTATCTGCCGCCGAAGAACATGAGCTTTGCGGAAGGCTGATTGACACGGGCAGGATTCGCGGGCTGGCGCCAGTTGGCATCACCGGCCTGCCCCCTGTCCCCGAAACCTGGCCGCGAGAATTTAAAATCTATCTGATGACCGAGCAAAACGGCCTTTCCGAAGCCATGGAAGACGTGGTGCGCCAGGCCTGCGGCGAGGGGCGGCAATTTCTGGCTACTGCCAGCCTGAACACCTTCCCCTTTTCGGATGATGAAGGCTGCTGTTACGAAATCAGGCTGGGCTTGTCTGGCAGGGTGGACGAGGAAACAGGGCGCCGCCTGATCTGGGCCTTTTATTTTCGCATCCTTGGCCTTGCCAGAAAAGCCGGCTTCAGGCCTGTGCCGCATGAAACCGTGCAAAAGTGGTTTGCAGAGCTGAAGAGCTAGCGGCTTCAGCCCTGCCTACGGGCAATCAGGCGGTCATAATGGGCAGCTGCGCCATCATGCGCTTCAGGTGCATGGCGTCCCAGGGCATATACTCGGCGATTGTCAGGCCAACCACATTGGCGGCTTGCGAAACAGCGCGGATAAGGCCTGTAACCCTGGGAAAATCCAGATGTCCCTTTACTGTGGGGTATTTTTCCTTAGCATCCGGATCATTGGTGAGCTGGGAGAAGAACCTGGCCGGATCAAGGGAATCCAGATCAAGGTGGATTGCGACATTTCCAAATTTCGCAGCTTCCAGCCAGGCGAGCACAGGCTGCGCGCCCGCATCTTCCGGCGGAATCACCGGCAATCCAAACTTTCCAATAGTTTCCTTTTCCTTTGGGGAATCAAAGCCGCGCATGCCGACCAGCAATACCTGGGCGGGCTTGAGCGGATGCAGAACCTGGCTTGAGAACGCGGGATCGCCTCCGCCCAGCAGGTTGCCAAGCACCATCGCGTGTTCGCGGTCATGGTTTTCCGGCGTGGAAACATCGGGGTGGGCGTCTATCCAGATTACGCCGAGATTTCCCTTGTAAAGACCGTTCAGGTAATCAAAAGGAGCCTGGCTGACCAGGCATTCCCCGCCAAAAGTCACCACGCGGGCCGGCTTTTTTTCCTCCAGAATTTTTCTGGCAGCCAGCATCTGGGCAAGCACGATTTCCTGGTTCACCACGCCATTGGCTTTTGTTCTTTTTGCTCCTGGCACATAGGGGCTTACCGGAACTTCCACTGTTTCCTCGCCGCTTTGAGGGGCCAGAAAGGCCAAAAGCCTTGCCCCCAGCGGGTACAGCTCCCCGGAGCCAACGGACAAATCATAATCGCCGCCCTGCCACTCCGGCATAAGCAGGCGCAAGGTTTTTGCGTTATTTTCTGCCATTTTACAACCCCGGTTTAGTCCGTTTTTTCCAGCAGCAGGCAAAAACCCAGATTCTGTGCCCTTGTGTCAGAGGTATCGCACAGTCCCAGGGATCGGGCTTTTTTTGCCAACAGGCGGGCGCCTGGCAGTACGCCAGACGCCGCGTAAACTTCAGAATCCGGCTATGCCTTGCCTGACGAGCCCATTACGTCGCGGATCTTGTGCGCGACCATTTCCTTTACTGCCTCGCGGGCCGGACCAAGATAGGAGCGCGGGTCAAACTGGTCCGGATGCTCCACAAAGAACTGCCTGATCTTGGCAGTCATTGCCAGGCGAATATCCGTATCCACATTGATCTTGCAGACGCCCATTGTGGCGGCCTTGCGCAGCATCTCTTCGGGCACGCCTTTCGCGCCGCCGACCTTGCCGCCAAATTCATTGCACATTTCCACAAATTTCTGCGGCACGCTTGAGGCGCCATGAAGCACCAGAGGATAGCCCTTTCGCAGCATCGCCTCGATTTTCTCCAGGCGCGGAAAATCGAGCTTTGCATCGCCCTTGAACTTGTAGGCGCCGTGGCTTGTGCCAATGGCTACTGCCAGGGAGTCGCAGCCTGTGCGCTCCACAAACACCTTTGCCTCCTCCGGGTCCGTATAGACATGATCGGCATTCTGGACATGCTCTTCCACGCCAGCCAGCTTGCCCAGCTCCGCCTCCACCCAGACGCCGCGCGGGTGCGCGTAGTCCACGACCTTTTTGGTAAGCGCGATATTTTCCTCAAAAGGCAGATGCGAGCCGTCAATCATGACTGACGTAAAGCCGCCGTCAATGCAATCCTTGCACATTTCAAAGGATGGGCCATGATCAAGATGCACCACAACCGGCAGGGAGGGATCTTCCTCCAGCGCGGCAGCGACCAGCTTCATGATGTAAATCTGGCCCGCGTATTTGCGCGCGCCTGCGGAAACCTGCAGAATGACAGGCGATTTTTCTTCCGCAGCCGCCCAGGTGATGCCCTGGACTATTTCCATGTCATTGACGTTGAACGCGCCGATGGCATAATGGCCCTCGTATGCCTTTTTGAACATTTCCCTTGGTCCGATAAGCGGCATGCCAACCTCCTTCCCGTCCGGGCTAGCCGTTCAGGGCTGCTGATTATTGGTTCCTGAAAATTGCCAGATTTTGCCCTAAAGCGCAATTGGCGTATCAGGCGACTGGACGTTGCCTTTAGGGCGCTCATGTGAAAATATCCAGGCAGGGATACTGGCATCGGTCCGGGCTGCCCGCCCCTTTTCCGGCGCTGGCGGCCGCAGGTTTTTAACCGCTCATGGAGGCAAGGGATGAAAAAACTTGTTGCGCTTTGCGCGGCCCTTGGGTTTTTGTGCATGATGGCGCTGGGCCACAATCCGGCCATTGCAGCCGAAAAGCCGATTGTGGTCAAGATCGCCGGCTACAAGCCGGAAGGCGAGCCGGAAACAGTGGGAATGCACCAGTTCGGCAAATACCTGGCCGAGCTTTCAAATGGCAAATACGAGGTTCAGGTCTTTCCAAACAGCCAGCTGGGCAAGGAAGATTCCTATATTGACCAGACAAGGCGCGGCATAATCCAGATGTGCGCCACAGGCACGCAGATGTCCAAGTTCCATCCGGCCATGGCGATGCTGGAAACGCCAATGCTTTTTGACGATCTGGATCACGCGCACAGGGCCATGAACGGCAAGACATTTGAGCTGATCACAGACGGCTTTGACAAAAAATCCGGCATTCACACCCTGAACGCCTTTCCGCTGGGCTACAGGCATTTCTACACCAAAAAGCCCATCAATACGGTTGAGGACATGAAGGGCATTAAAATGCGCGTTCCCAATATTCCGCTCTATACCAATTTCGCAAAGGAAGCCGGAATCAGCGGCCAGCCGATGCCATATGCGGAAGTGGCTGGCGCGCTTGACCAGGGCGTGATTGACGGCGGCGAAAGCCCGATGTCAGATATCATGGCTGTCAAGATGTATGAGATTGCCCCGTATATCACAAAGACCAAGCACATGCTTGTCATGCATTCGCTGTTTATCAACGACAAGTTTTATCAGAGCCTGCCAGAGCAGGACAAGAAATGGTTCAATGAAGCGGCGCAAAAGGCGGCAGAAGATGTCTGGCAGATGGTAAAGGAAAATGACAGCAAGGCCGAAGAGGCAATCGCGGCCGGCGGCGGCAAGCTCTCCGAGCCTGGGCCGGAGCTGAAAAAATTCATCAGGGACGCTGGCGAGCGCACCTGGACAATGTTCACTGATCCCAAAAGCAGTAGCTACGTGCCAAATGCGAAGGAGATTCTGGACAGCGCGGCAAGCTATCGCGAAGCGAAATAATATCTGCAAGATCTGATATTCGCGCCTGGCTTCGCTATCCGGAGTCAGGCGCATTTTTTTGCGCAGCAAAACTGGCCATACGCGCCATGACTGAACTGGCCATGCTTGCGCCGGCCATATCCAGATTGCGGCGCAGGCTGGCCTGTGCTATGCTCGGGCCGACTGCCCTTTTCGGGCTCAACCCCAAACCAGGAGGAAACAATGGGCATGTTCTCTTTTCTCAAGGATGTAGGCGACAAAATCTTTGGCGGCAAGGAAGCCAAGGCGGATGAGCTGAAGA
>JAAUYW010000080.1 GCA_014804915.1 Desulfovibrio sp.
AAGCCGCGCAATGCGGATCTGGAGCATTTTCGCTTTGAAATGCCCTGCCGGCTGCGTTGGCAAACGTTCGCCTCAATGGATTGTGGCGCCGGCGCCGAGATTCTCATCCATCTGAATGAAGAAGGCATGCCCGACCAGGGGCAGCAAATGGCGCAGCACGGCCTTTCTGGCATCAAGGGAATCTGTTATGCCCTGCTTGGCCCCGCCTGCAAGCATATCCGCATAAACCACGGTCAGGGCCGCGGCCGCCGCTGTGCAGCACATATCGGTAATGTCAACAGCCGTGGCATCGTTCAACTCGACTTCAGTTTGCACATCGGCATGCCTGTCATTGCCAAGCCGCGCGTCCACGATCAGTCTGCCTACATAATCAGCCATATTTTTTACCCCACAGCCAGCTTATAATCAAAAACCGGAAAGATTGCCACAAGCCATGCGATTAATTTTTAGCTGGCGTATTTGCAAGCTGGCATGGTTGATAGTATATATGGAAAATTATCTTCCCCAAGGAGGCAAGAAAATGCGACAAGGGCGGCCAGATCATGTATAATTGCATAGCACATATTACTTTTTTGGGCTGCCCCCGCCATATCCAGGAAGTTGTCAAGGCCATTCCGCCGCTTGCGGGCTTCAGCCACGAATTTTCGGAAACCTTCGCGCCCGGCCCTGGCGCGCGCCTGGTTCTGGCCGGCCCAGGCGCTGATCTCCGGAACTTGCCGGAGCAGGCCCAAATCATCCTGCTGCGCGAAAGCGGGACAGCCGTTGCGCCGGAGCTGCTCGGGCGCCTGGCGGACATCTGGCAGTTGCCGGCCAGCGATGCGGAATTGCGGTTTCATTTTTGCAACTGGCAAAAAAACCTGAAGACAAAAATGGATCTGGGCGAAAAGAGCCAGTTTCTGGAATGCCTGATGGAAACCAGCCCAAATCTGGTCTGGTTCAAGGACAGGAATGGCATTCACGAGCTTGTGAACCGGAGTTTCTGCGAAACGGTCAACAAGACGCGAGACCAGATTCAGGGCAAGGCGCATGCCTATATCTGGGATGTGGACCAGGAGGATCCGGCCTGCATTGAATCCGAGCGCGTGGTCATGGAAAGCGGCTCCACCCACACTTCCGAGGAGCAGATCGAGACAGGCGCCGGCCACAAGGTCTTGACAGTATTCAAGTCTCCGCTCCGCAATGACGAGGGCGAGGTGATGGGCACCCTGGGCATTGGCATGGACATCACCCAGGAGCGGGAATATTACGAGAAGCTGATTCAGAATAACGCGGATCTGGAATCATTTTTCACCACAATGGATTGCGGCATTGTCTGCCATACGATGGATGGCTCGCATGTGCTGAGCGTCAACAATGCGGCCCTGCGACTGCTTGGCTATGCCACGCTTGAAGAGCTGGACAACAACTTTGAAACCGTGGCGCGCACTGTCCTGGACGAGGACAAGCAAAGGCTGCGCAAGGCAATCAATGGCCTCAGGAAGGTTGGCGACAGCTCGAGCTATGAGTACCGGGTACGGCACGAGGACGGCAGCATCCGCCATATAATCGGCAATGCCAGAATTGTGGAAAAGGACAGCCAGCTCGTTTGCCAGCGGTTTCTCCTGGATTGCACAGACCAGAAAATGGCCGAGGAAAAGGAGAAACGGGAGCGCGAACAGCGGCAGCTTCAGCTTGTGCGCGCCCTGAGCGTGGATTTTCAGCTGGTCTATGTCCATGAGCCGGAATCAGCGGACGGCACGGTGCTGCAGCTGCTTGACTATCCGGATCAGGAGCTGAAGCGGATTTTTGAAAGCGACGCCTCCCTGGAGCAGAAAATCACGGCTTACGCCGCTGCCTGCGTGCATCCGGATGACAGGGAAAGCTTCAAAAGGGAGCTGGCTTCCGAAAGGCTGCGGACGCGCCTGGCGACCGAGCCAATCGTTTATTTCAACTATCGCGCCCTGAACGGGGAGGAGAGCCATTATTTCCAGATGAAGGCTGCGCGCGTCGGCGCGGCGGACGGACCATACGGAATAGTGGTCGGCCTGCAAAGCGTTGATTCGCGCACGCGGGAGGACATGGAGCAAAAGTGCATTCTCGCCGAAGCGCTGAAACAGGCGCAGAACGCCAGCAAGGCCAAGAGCGCGTTCCTGTCCAACATGTCGCATGACATCCGCACCCCGCTCAACGCCATCCTCGGCTATACCTCGCTTGCGCTTGCCAATCAGGACAAGAAAGCGGCTGTTTCTGGCTATCTGGACCGGATCCTGGATTCAGGCAACCATCTGATCAGCCTGATCAATGACATTCTCGACATGAGCCATATCGAAAGCGGCAAGATTCAGCTTGAGGAAACGCCATACAGCCTCAAGGCCCTGATTCGGGAAATCTGGAACATTGTCCAGCCTGCGGCGGACCGCAAGGAACAGACTCTGAAACTGGAAATATCGGAAACGCGCACGGACAGCATTTATTGCGACAAGCTGCGCCTCAAGCAGGTATTGCTCAATCTGCTCAGCAATTCAATCAAATACACTGACAATGGCGGCGAAATCAGCATGACTGTGCGCGAGCTGCCGAGCGCCATGCCTGACCAGGCTTTATTTGAATTTGTCGTCAGGGACAATGGCATAGGCATGACGCAGGAATTTCTGGAGCGCATTTTCGAGCCTTTTGAGCGCGCCAGCAATGCGATCATCCAGAACATCCAGGGGACTGGCCTCGGCATGGCGATCGCAAAAAGCATTGTCGAGATGATGAAAGGCGAGATTCGGGTGGAAAGCAGGCTTGGCGAGGGCACTGAATTCCATCTGCAGCTGGCGTTCAGGCTCGCGCAGCCGGAAGAGCTGGCGGCGGAGGCGCAGGAAGGCGTGCAGGCAGGGACGGCGGCGAAAAAGGGCGTGCGCATTCTGCTGGCCGAAGACAATGAAATGAATCAGGAAATAGCGCATGAATTTCTGACTGCTGAAGGCTATGAAGTGGATATTGCCGAAAACGGCAGCGTGGCTGTTGAAAAGCTCAGGAACGCTCCCGCGGGCCATTACAGCCTGATTCTGATGGATGTGCAAATGCCTGTGCTGGACGGCTATGCGGCCACAAGCCAGATTCGCGCCCTGCCGGATAATGAAAGGGCCGCCATCCCCATTGTGGCGATGACTGCCAATTCCTTTGAAGAAGACAGGCAGCAGGCCCTGAGCTGCGGCATGAACGCACATATCGCCAAGCCAATTGATTTCAAGGCACTGTTCAGGACAATGGCCGGCCTGCTGGCAGAGAGATAGCCCGGGATATTTTCAGAAGGCCTATTTTTTGCGCTTCTTTTTTTTCTTTTTGCCGCGGCTGGCCATTACGGGCATTGAAGGCAGCCCGGGCACGGAGCCTGGCCTGCCCATGCCAGGCAGCTTTGACATGGACGGCATTTTCAGCTTGCCGCCGCCCATCAGTCCGGACATCATTTTCCGCATCTGCTCAAACTGGCGCACAAGCTGGTTTACCTGGCTAACCTGCACGCCCGCGCCCCTGGCAATGCGTGCGCGCCGGCTGCCATCCAGAATCTCGGGATGCTGGCGCTCCCGCATTGTCATCGAATTGATTATCGCCTCCATGCGCTGAAGCTCTTTTTCCGGCATCAGGTCATTGGCCTGGGCAAGCTTGTCGGCAATCTGGCCCATGCCGGGAATCATTTTCAGTATGGAATCAAAAGAGCCGATCTTCTTGATTCTGCGCATCTGGATGCGAAAGTCTTCAAGATCAAATGTGGCCTTGCGCATTTTGCGCTCAAGCGCCTGGACTTCGCTTTCATCAAATTCGGCCTGCGCCTTTTCAACCAGCGTGAGCACATCGCCCATGCCCAGAATGCGGCCGGCGATTCTGTCCGGATGAAAGACTTCCAGCTCCGAAAGCTTTTCGCCCATGCCGACAAACTTGACTGGCGCGCCGGTTACGGAGCGGATGGAAAGCGCAGCGCCGCCGCGGGCGTCGCCATCCATCTTGGTGAGCACAACGCCTGTAATGCCCAGTTTCTCATTGAAAGCGGCAGCCACATTCACGGCATCCTGGCCGGTCATGGCATCTGCCACAAAGAGGATCTCGGCCGGATTTACCGCAGCCTTGATGGCGGCCAGCTCATCCATCAGCGGCTCGTCTATGTGCAGCCTGCCGGCAGTGTCCAGGAGCAGGACATTGGCCTTTTCCTGGCGGGCGGCAATCACGCTCTGCCTTGCAATGTCAACAGGATTCATGCTGGTTGTGGAGGGATAAACCGGCATGTCAAGCTGCCTGGCAAGCACCGCGAGCTGGTCAATGGCAGCCGGCCTGTATACGTCGGCAGGCGCCAGATAGGGCCTGCGCTTCTGCTTGCGCAGGTAATTGGCGATCTTGGCCGCAGAAGTGGTCTTGCCTGAGCCCTGCAGGCCCACAAGCATGATCACGGCCGGATCCGGCCCGGAAAGATTCAGGCCGGTCGTCTCGCCGCCAAGCAGCTCCACAAGCTGGTCGTGAATAATCTTGACAACCTGCTGGGCCGGGCTCACGCCTTTCAGCACTGTCTGGCCCAGGCATTTTTCCCGCGCCTGCTCGACAAAATCCCTGACTACGCGAAAGTTGACGTCCGCCTCAAGCAGGGCAAGGCGCACTTCGCGCAAGCCCGCCTGGATATTTTCCTCATCAAGCTGGCGCTTGCCGCCAAAAGAGCGGAAGACGCCTGAAAGTCGGTCCGAGAGGCTTTCAAACATGGGCTACCTGGCCAGGTAAAAAAATAAAAAAGCCGCTGTCGCGGCAATAATTGGTCGGGACGGCGCGATTTGAACGCGCGGCCCCTGCGTCCCGAACGCAGTGCTCTACCAGACTGAGCCACGTCCCGCCAGCAACTTTTATAGTCCGGTCAATCCAGATTTGCAAGCCATTTTTATTGTCAAAGGGGGCCGAGTTTACTAGGATATGGGGCGGTGGCAATATTTGGAGGCCATCAGAAGAGGTCTTAGACATGATTCGTGTTCTGGTAGTCGATGATTCAACTTTCATGCGCATGTCCATTGCGGATCTGCTGCAAAAGGATCCTGAAATAAAGGTTGTGGACACCGCTCGCGATGGCATGGAGGCCCTGGAAAAGGCGGCAAAACTGGATGTGGATGTCATCACGCTGGATGTGGAGATGCCGCGCCTGAATGGCCTCGACACCCTGAAAAAGCTCATGGAGACAAATCCGCTGCCCGTGATCATGGTCAGCTCCCTGACCGAGGATGGCGCGGAAAGCACGCTCAGGGCCATGGAATACGGAGCGCAGGATTTTATTCCCAAGACCCTGAGCAACGACAAGGATGCCTTTGGCCAGGAGCTGCGCAAAAAAGTCAGGGCGCTGGCAAGGCGCAAGAGCATTGTGCGCCTCAAATATCACCACAAGCCGGCAGCGCAGCCGCTCACGCACCAGACTTCGCATCCGGCCCAGCCGCAAAGGCCTGCCAGGGCTCCGGCAAAAAGGACGGCTGGCTCAAACGCAATCGGAGGCGCAGGCAAGGGGCCGCGCGATCTCGTTGTCATTGGCGTTTCAACCGGCGGCCCGCCAGTAGTGCAAAAAATCCTCTCGCAGCTGCCTGGCGATTTGCCTGCCTGCATACTCATTGCCCAGCACATGCCGGCGACATTCACCGGGCCTTTTGCCAAGCGGCTGGACAGCGTGAGCAAATTAACTGTGACAGAGGCAAAAAATGGCGACAGGCTGGTCAATGGCCACGCCTATGTCTGCCCTGGCGGAATGCACATCGGCCTGCGCCTGGCCGGGCCGCTGCCGGAAGTGATGGTGACCGAGCACCCCAGAAGCGCGCTTTACAAGCCCACAGTGAACGTGCTGATGGAAACTGCCGGCAACATAATGGGCAGGCGCACGCTGGGCGTGATGCTGACCGGCATGGGCAACGACGGAGTCGACGGCGCGCAGGTTCTGCGCGACAAGGGCGGCCTGCTGATCGCGCAGAGCGAGGCCTCTTGCGTAGTCTATGGAATGCCAAAGGCCGTAGTGGACGCCAATCTCGCCAACCTAGTGCTAGATGCGGATGACATTGCCCAGGCCATTGTGGCCACTGTCAGGGGCTAATCCTCTTCCAGGAATGCAGTAATGATGGATAACTCGCAATTCGCACCCGGACAAATTCTCGAAACGCTCAAATCCGGCGACAGTGACGCCATGCGCGGGGCGGCTTTCGCAGCAGGCGATCTGCGTCTTGAAGAAGCCATTCCCCTGCTGTGCGAAAAAATAAGGAGCGCGAACATAGGCGTGCAGGAAGCTGCAGAATACGGGCTGCGCAAAATCCGCGGCCCAAGGGCGATTGAGAGCCTGCTGCCGCTTTTAAGCAGCGACGACGCGCCTGTGCGCAATGTGGCGATGGACATCCTGCGCGAGATCGGGGTGGACGGCGTTGAGGCCATGCAGCCGTACTTGCGCGGCGATGACGCCGACTTGCGCATCTTTATTGCGGACATTCTCGGCTATTGCCAGAGTCATCAGTCGGCCAGCGCGCTTGCGGACGCGCTTTTAAAGGATCCGGAAGTCAATGTCCGCTATCAGGCGGCAGTAAGCCTGGGCAATCTCGGCTATCCGGAATCAGTCAACAGCCTCTGCCAGGCCATGCATGACGAGGAATGGGTGCAGTTCGCAGTAGTGGAGGCGCTGGCAAAAATAAACGATCCGGCCGCAATCAACGCGCTCATCAAATTGCTGCCGCTGTCATCCACGCTGGTAAGCGCGGCGATAATTGACGCCCTGGGCGAGCTTGGCGACATCAAGACCATTCCCATGCTCTTCAATTCGCTCGAGAATGTGCATGTGATGCTCAGGCACAAGATAGTAAAGGCCATTGTGCAGATTTTGCGCGGACGCTCGCTGTCCCTGCTGGCGCCAAAATCGCAGGAAAAGCTGCGCGAATACCTTTTGGACGCGCTTACGGACAACGATGAGGAAATCCAGATTGCGGCCCTGCAGGGTCTGGCCGCGATTGGCACCGCCGAGGCCTGCAGGGATGTGATTTCGCTGGCTGTCACGCTTGATCCGGATCGCGCGCCGGAGCTCTATGAGGCGGCAATTCGCGCCCTGGCCGCGATAGGATATAACGATGTTGTGCGTGACGCGCTGCGCAGCGAGAATGAAGTTGAAGTTATGGTGGCAATGGAAGCCTGCCAGCTGATGGATGATGAAAGGCCGCTTGAGGAAATCAAGAACCTGTTCTGGCGCGTCGGCCGCGAACTGCAGCGCGCGGCAGTTGCGGAAGTCGCGCAGATTGGCACCTGCGCTGACGTGCCCTTCTTCCTGTCTGTGATGGATGAATGCAAGGATGCGGAAGTGCTCAAGAGCGCGCTGGCATTTTTTGGCAATCAGCATGGCTGCCCGGATGTGGAAGATGTTGTTTTCCAGCAGCTGGATCACAAGTATGTGGACGTTAAGGAGATGGCGCTGGAAGCCTGCATCAATTTGCACAGCGCGGCGCTGAATGAGAAATTCCGCGAGCGGGCGCGCAGCGAAGACGCCATGCAGCGGATGATGGCGATCTACGCTCTTGGCCGCTACAACGTGGCGGACAATATCACGGAAATTTCCGATGCTCTGGACGACGCCGCCCCGGGCGTGCGCCGCGTGGCAGTGGAGGCATTCCAGAATCTCGGATCAGCTGCGGAGCGCTACCTGCCGAGGCTTTTGCCGCGCCTTTTTGACGAGGACAAGGATGTGCGCCTGGCCCTGGTTGACCTGATGGGGCAGATTGGCACGCCGGCGGTAATGCCGCATTTGATCACGGCGCTGCGCGATGAAAACGAATGGGTGCGCATCCGCTCGATCGAAGCCCTGGGAGTCAACAAGAATTTTGAAGCCGTGCCCACTCTGGCCGAAATGCTTGAAACTGCCAATCCGCTGATAGCGCTGCGCATCATTGAAGCGCTCGGCAGAATCGGAGGCAATGTGGCTTTTGGAGTACTGCTTGGGCTTACATCGCACGAAGATCCGGAAATCCAGCACGCTGCCGCCAGCGCGGTAGCAGCCATCCAGGCTGATCAGGAGTAAATATGGCTACCCCACCCCTGACTAATCCCTCCCCTTTCAGCGCCAGGGACGGCAAAAAGGACGACAAGCCAGCGCCAGAAAAACCAAAATCGCTTTATCAGCCGAGGCAGCCAGCCAGTTTTGGCCAGAGCGCAGGCGCGCCTTCGGCCGCCAGACCCGCCGCGTCGGCCTTTGGCGCCCAGAAGCCGCCCGAGCCGCGGCCATTCACATCGCTGCGCTCCCAGAACCAGGCTGCCCAGCCAGGCGCGGCGTTTTCCAGATTTTCCAGGCCGGCGGAGCCTGCCGCGCCGCGGCAATCCGTTTTTGGGCAGGCCGCCAGCAGGGCGCCAGCGCCAGCCGCAGCGCCAAGGCCCGCCCCTGCGCCGAGGCCGGCATCGCCCTTCCGCAAGGATTTGCACATAACTGACGAGGAATTTCTGCTCCTGCGCGATTTCATCTATCAGCAATGCGGCATTTTCATTGCTGAAAACAGGAAATACCTGGTTGAAAACCGGCTCTCGAACCGCCTCAAGGAGCTGAATCTCAAAAGTTACAATGAATATTACAATTATCTGCGCTTTGACGCCAACCGCAAGCAGGAGCTGACCAAGCTCTTTGAAGTGGTGACTACAAACGAGACAAGCTTCTTCCGCAATCCGCCGCAGCTCGATGTGTTCCAGAGAATCGTGCTGGCCGAGGCGATTGATCAGGCGCGCAAGTCCGGCATGAAAAAGCTGCGCATCTGGTCGGCTGGCTGCTCAACAGGCGAAGAGCCGTACACCCTGGCGATTATCCTGCATGAAACGTTGCGCAGTGAAATTGATTCCTGGGATATAAAAATCACGGCCAATGACCTTTCCGAGGCCGTGCTGGCTGCAGCCAGGCGGGGCATCTACAATGAATACGCCCTGCGCACCACTCCCAAGGAAATGGTCGCAAAATATTTCCAGAAGGAAGGAAATGTCTACAAGATCAACCAGGCCCTGAAAAGGCTGGTGAACTTCGGCCAGATAAACCTGAGCGACAAGGAGCAGCTAAAGCGCGTCGAAAAATCGCAAATCGTGTTTTGCCGCAATGTCATCATCTATTTTGACGACGAGATGAAGCGCAAGGTAATCAACGCCTTTTACGACAACCTGCTGCCAAAGGGAGTGCTCATTATCGGCCATTCCGAATCCCTGCACAATATCAGCAGGGCCTTTCAGCTTGAGCATCACAAGGGCACCATCCTTTACCGCAAATCCAGCTAGAAGACCGGACCATGCAGGCGCGCATTCTGGCAGTCGCCAATCAAAAGGGCGGAGTGGGCAAGACCACAACCGCCATCAATCTGGGCAGCGCGCTCGCGCGCAAGGGCAAGAAGGTGCTGATTGTCGATCTTGACCCCCATGCCTGCGCCAGCCTGCACACGCGGATTCTGCCCGAAACGGCAGAGGCCAATCTTTATGACATCTTCGTGGCGGATGAAAAGCTCTGGCCGCAGATCTGGCCGCGGCTGATTCAGCGCACAGCCATTGAAAATGTGTCCATCGCGCCAGCCTGCATCAAACTCTCCGAGCTTGAGAATGATTTTCGCGACCGCAAGTCAAAAGGCTCGGTGCTGCTAAACGCGCTCCAGAGCCTGAAAAGCGAATATGATTACATTATACTCGATTGCCCGCCGCATCTCGGCATTCTGCTGATCAACGCGCTTGTCGCGGCAGATCTGCTTATCATTCCCATCCAGACAGATTTCATGGCCCTGCATGGCCTGAAACTGCTTTTTGACACCTTGCGCACGCTTAACAAGGCCCTGCCAAAACCTGTCAAATACCGCGCGCTGCCAACCATGTTTGACAAGCGGGCCAAGGCGTGCACAAGGGTGCTGGAGCTTTTGAAGCAGAAAATGGGCAACGCAATGTTTGAAACCATAGTTGGCATAGACACCCATTTCCGCGAGGCGAGCGCTCTCGGCTGCTCCATATTTGAAGTGGACGCCCGCTCGCGCGGCAGTATTGCCTATTCCCAGCTGGCTGACGAAATACTCGCCCTATGCTGAACAGCCTGGAAGAATATCTTGCAGGGCTCAGTTTCGAGCCGCCAGAAACGCAGGGGGAGCAGCGCGAGCTTGATGCCAGCGAGCGCGCATTTGTGGAAAAGTATCTTGGCAGCGACACGCTCGAGCAAATGGATATCCAGAATCCGGAGCCTGTGCCCCTGCCCGCCCTGCAGCCAGCCGCGCCGGCGCCACGGGAAAAACTGGAGTTCAAGCCGGAGATAATCGTCGCGCCTCCGGCCTTGCAGGTCGCGCCGAAAACAGAAACCGAAATAATAGTTGTTCCGGAAAGGGCTCCGGAACAAAGCGCGGTTGCCGCCAGAACGCCGGTCATTGAGATCAGCGAGCCAGCGGCGACTCTGGAAACGGCAGCTGAAGCGCCAGAAGCGCGCCCAATCGAACAGCAGGCTGAAGCGAAAGAGGCCGCGTCCTCGCCAGACCCGGCGATCCAGACTGTGGCGGCTGATCAGGCCGCGGCCCGGACAGCAGAACAGGCCAGCGACCTGGCGGCCACAACCGGACTTCAGGAAACCGCGGCAGCGCAAGCAGGCGCCGAAGCGGCAACCGAAGTCAGCGAACGCGAAAAACTGCGCCAGGCGGAACAGATCCAGGTAGTTTCCTTTTTTGTATCCGGCCAGCTTTTTTTGCTGCCTGTCGCAGGCATCCAGGAAGTTTTGCGCCATATGGAGCTGGTGAAGGTGCCGCAAGCGCCGGACTTCATCGCAGGCGCCATCAACCTGCGCGGAGCGGTGATGCCGCTCATCCACCTGTCCGCGCTGCTGACAAATTCGTCTTCATGGACGTATGACGAACGCAGTTTTATAATTGTTACCGGAGGCCAGGGCATGCAGATGGGGCTGATTATCGACAAGGTGAGCAGCATGCATCTGATTTCGCAGCAAAAGATAATCTGGAACGTCGAATCCAAGCTGGGGGATGCGGGCGAATTCCTGAGCGCCCTCGTAGATCTGGATGACAGGGTCTGCGGCATGATCGCGCCTGACATCATCAAACAGAAACTTTTTGCGGAATTTTAACGCCCTGGCCTGAAAACCATCTGGCCTGGCGCCGGAAACCGTCTTGCAGGCATAAAGCGGGAATACGATATGAAACATATCATGGTAGTCGATGATTCAAAGACAATTCGCAATCTTGTGGCGTTTGTCCTGAAAGCGGAGGGATTCAAGGTGAGCACGGCCGAGGATGGCCTGGACGCAATCGAAAAGCTGTACAGCCTGGAGCCTGTTGACCTGATTGTTTCTGACGTCAACATGCCGCGCATGGATGGCTTTACGTTTATCAAGACACTGCGCGGCCAGGACGCATACAAGGATGTGCCCATCATCATCCTTTCGACCGAGGGGCAGGAGCGGGACATTCAGCAGGGCATGAGCCTTGGCGCGAATCTTTATATGGTCAAGCCGGCCCAGCCAGAAAAAATGGTGCGCAATATAAAGATGCTGCTTGGTTAACCGATAAGGAAGTCAAAAACAGTCTCTCTGGACGAGCGCATTAGCTTCAAACAGGGGTGCCCAAATGAGCCAGGAATTTAATGATCCTGAACTTTTTGCGGACTTTATCGCAGAAGCAAAGGAACACCTAGAAACCATTGAGCCGAATTTGCTGGAACTGGAGAAAGCTCCGGACAACCTTTCGCTACTTAATGACATATTCCGGCCCATGCACTCGCTCAAGGGGGCTTCCGGCTTCCTCGGACTGAACCGCATAAACCATCTGGCGCACAAATCGGAAAATATCCTGGATGAGCTTCGCAAGGGCAGCATGCAGGTTACTTCCGAAACAATGGATGTCATCCTGGCCTCCACGGACGCGTTGCGCCAGATGATCGAGAATCTCGAAAACACCAATGCCGAAGGCGATGTTGAGACTGAATCAATCATTGCCCAGATAGACGCGATCATGGCAGGCGAATCGCCTGCGGCCGGATCCGCTCCGGAAGCCAGCGAGGAAAGCGGCGATGAAGAGCCGCTGGTTGTGGAAGCGACAGTGGAGCGGCCAGCGGAAGAAACGCCGGAGCCGCCGGCCGCTCCCGCAGGCGGCGGGCGCACGGGCATGAGCAGCAAGGAATGGGTTGCGCGGCTGGCAACCAGACCCGCCTACAACCTGACGGCGTTTGGCGAGGGCCATCTCAAGGATTTCATAGACGAATCCCTGGAAATCATTGAAAACCTGAACACCGGCCTGCTTGAACTGGAAGAAAATCCGACTGGCCAGGCGGATCTCGTCAATGATCTTTTCCGCTATTTCCATAACATGAAGGGAAACAGCGGCATAATCGGCTACAATGAGCTGAATTCGCTGACGCACGAGGCTGAAACGCTGCTGAACAATGTGCGCCAGGGCAAAATCACGCCCAGCCATGAACTGATCGATCTGCTGCTGCTGACAGTGGATGTCATGGAAGGCCTGGTGCAGAAAATTGATGTTGGCGCCGGCAATGCCACGCCAATGGACATTGAGCCAATGCTAATTCAGCTGCGCAAGGCCCTGGCAGGAGAAGGCATTGCCCTGCCGCCAGAATTGCTGGCCGCGAAGGGTGAGCAGCCGGCAGAGCCGCGCAAGGCCCCGCCCGTGGAGGTAGTTAATCCCACAATCATTGCCGCGGGCGCGGAAGAAGACGACGCTGCCGTATTCAAGACCACAGTCAGCCAGCAGCTGGAGATTATCCGCGCCGCACTGGCAACCCTGCGCAAGGATGGCTCGCACAAGGATTCAATTGACGCGCTCTATCGCTGCCTTGTGGCAATCCGCAATGCCAGCAGTTTTGTGGGCCAGGATGAGATCAAGGTTTATGCCGATCGCACGGCTGGCATTATTGACCAGGGGCGCAAGGCCGGCATTGATTTTGGCCTTATGGTTGACATGCTGGATCAGGAAACCAGCATTATTGGCGATATGGTGGCAAAAGCCCTGGCAGAAGGCAAGATAGGAGCCGCAGCGCCGGCTGATGCCGGAGAATCCGTAAGCAGGCCAGCGGAAGCCGCGCCAGAGCAGCCAAAACAGGAGCAAAAACCGGCAGCCGCGTCCGGAGCGCAGGCGCAAAAACCCGCAGCTTCGGAACAGGCGGCAGCGCCTGCGAAGACGCAGGGAAAGGCGCCGGCGCCCAGGGCGGCCGCTCCGTCGCCAGCTGCCAAGCCCCCTGCCGCCGCGCCTGCCGACGCGCATAAAAGCTCTTCAACAATCAGGGTCGATCATGAAAAACTGGATCACCTGATGAACCTGATTGGCGAGCTGATTATCAACCGCAACCGCTATACGCTGATAGCGCGCTCGCTGGAAGGCAACGAGGATTCGATCAACGTGGGCGAAGTGGCCCAGAGCCTGTCGGAAACCACGTATGCCATGGCCAGAATTTCGGACGACCTGCAGGATACCATCATGAAAGTCAGGATGGTGCCCGTATCTTCGGTATTTTCGCGTTTCCCGAGGCTGGTGCGCGATCTTTCGCGCAAAAGCGGCAAGGAAGTTGATCTGGTCATGGAAGGCGAGGAAACAGAGCTTGACAAGAGCGTGGTTGAGGTAATTGGCGATCCGCTCGTGCACCTGATCAGAAATTCCGTTGACCATGGCATAGAGGCGGAAACCGACCGCGTTGCCGCAGGCAAGCCGGCCAAGGGCAAGGTAACCTTGCGCGCATTCCACAAGGGCAATTCCGTCGCCATCGAAATTGAAGACGACGGCAAGGGCATTGATCCGGCGAAAATGCGCGAAGTGGCGATCAAAAAGGGCATCATCACGCCGGAAGAAGCGCAGCAAATGGATGATCGCGAGGCGATTGAGCTTATTTTCGCGCCCGGCTTTTCCTCGGCAGAAAAAATCACCGACATTTCCGGCCGCGGCGTAGGCATGGATGTGGTGCGCACCAATATCAAAAATCTCAAGGGCAGCGTCAGCACCTTTTCAGAGCTGGGCAAGGGCACGCGCTTCACATTGAGCCTGCCGCTTACGCTGGCAATCATCGACGCACTGATGGTCAATGTTTCCGGCCAGATTTACGCCATTCCCCTTGACGCAGTCTCTGAAACAACAAAAATCGAAACAGTGCGCCTGACTGACGTAAAGGGGCGCAAGGCCGTGACGCTGCGCGGCGAAGTGCTCGGCATTGTCGAACTGTCAGAAATGCTTGGCGTGCCGCGCTCCATGGAAGAGCTGCCGGAAGTGCTTTCCGTTGTCGTGATTCATGACAATGAGCGCAGGCTCGGCCTGGTAGTTGACCAGTTGCTGGAGCGGCAGGAGATTGTCATCAAGCCTCTTGGGGCCTATCTTGGCGATCTAAAGGGCATTTCTGGCGCGACAATCATGGGCGATGGCTCGGTAATCCTGATTCTTGACCCGCATGAGATTTACATCATGTCAACCTCAAAGGCGGCAAGCATATCGCAGTCAGGCGGGGACGCGAGCAAGCAGCAGGCTTTGCAGCAAGCCCTGCGCCAGGCTGCCGAGGCCAAATAATTCCGTCAGGGCGCGACCGCCAGCTCTGCCCGGCTGATGCCGAAAAGGGCAGCTTGCCAACTGGCGCGGGACCATAACCGCAAAAGCCCATGATCTGGCTTCTGCTTTATGCGGCAGCGATGCTTGCCGCCTGTTTCCGGCATGCGGGGCGGCATCCTGACTTGCCTGGCTATTATGTTTGCGGCAGGCAGGCCCGGGCCGCGCCTGTGGGCTTTTCCATTCTTGCCTCCTGCATAGGCGGCTCAGCCACAATCGGCATGACAGGCCTTGCATGGGAATGCGGCACGCCCGCATTCTGGTGGCTGGGCTCCGGCGCGCTCGGGCTCGCCTTTCTCGCGCTGTTCCTGGCAAAAAAAATCCGCGCCACAAACGCGCTGACATTGCCTGGCGTCATTGCCTGCTACCTTGGCCCGCAATGCAAGGCCCTCGCGGCAGCC
>JAAUYW010000081.1 GCA_014804915.1 Desulfovibrio sp.
CCTTTTTTCCTTTTTTCCAATCATGATCATGGAGTTCGCGGTTGGTCGCGCCAGCCGCCTCAACATGGGCCTTGCGCTCAGAATGCTGGAGCCGCCGGCATCGCGCTGGCATGATTTTGGCTGGATAGCCCTTGTCGGCAGCTATCTGCTCATGATCTTCTACACCTCTGTCACCGGCTGGATGCTCGCCTACTGCTTTTTTCTGGCTTCCGGCCAGCTCGCCGGCCTTTCTCCCGAACAGGTCGGCGCCTTTTTCTCTGCCTGCCTCGCCAATCCTGCCATCCAGATTATCGGCATGACTGCCACTGTAGCAATCGAGTCTGGCGCCTGGGCCCTGGGCGTGCGCGCTGGCGTTGAGCGCGTTGTCAAGCTCCTGATGACAGGCCTTCTGGCTATCCTGATCGCCCTTGTCGCCCGCGCGCTGATGCTCCCTGGCGCTGGCGCTGGCGTCAGCTTCTACCTGATGCCTGACTGGTCGCGCATGACTGATGCCGGTTTCTGGACTGTCTGCGCAGCAGCCATGAACCAGGCTTTTTTCACTCTCTCTGTGGGCATTGGCTCAATGTGCATTTTTGGCAGCTATCAGCCCAAAGACCGTTCGCTGACTGGCGAGGCGCTCTGGATCGCCGGGCTTGACACCTTCGTGGGCATCATGGCTGGACTGATCATTTTCCCTGCCTGCTTTTCCTTTGGCGTTTCGCCAGACGCCGGCCCTGGCCTGATTTTCGTAACCTTGCCCAATATCTTCAATTCCATGGGCGGGGGCCAGTTCTGGGGCTTCCTGTTCTTCCTGTTTCTCGCCTTCGCATCGCTCACAACCGTGATCGCTGTTTTTGAAAATATCATTTCCTACAGCGTGGATGTCTGGAAATGGCCCAGGCGACGTTCCGTTATTTTCCATATTGTGCTAATGTGGCTCTGCTCGCTGCCCTGCGCTCTTGGCTGGAGCCTTCTGGCAGACATCCAGCCGCTTGGCAAGGGCACCTCCATTCTTGATTTTGAGGATTTTCTTGTCAGCAACAACGTATTGCCCTGGGGCGGAATTCTTTTCCTGCTCTTTTGCACGCACAAATGGGGCTGGGGCTGGAAGAATTTTCTGCGTGAAACCGATCAGGGCGCAGGGCCAAAATTTCCAGGGAAAATGCGCTTTTTCCTGGCCTGGATATTGCCGGGCCTGATTTTTGCCCTTTTTGTGGCTGGCTACATTGAAAAATTTTTCAAATAAATCCGGAGCTGGACTATGAAAATCGCACTGCTCGAAGATCTGGGCTGCAGCCCTGAAATCATTAGCCAAAACACGGAAAAGCTGGCGCAGCTTGGCCACGAGTTCAGGGCCTTCCCAAAAACAGCTGACCTGGCGACACTGAAAGAAGAAGTGAAAGACGCTGATGTAATCATGCTCGCGAACATGCCGCTGCCTGCTGAAGTGCTGGCTGCTGCCCCAAAGGCAAAATTTATTGACGTGGCTTTCACTGGCGTCGATCATATTCCCGTGGATGCAGCGCACAAGGCAGGCATTGCCATCTCAAATGCTTCCGGCTATGCCGATGAGGCAGTGGCGGAGCTTGCAGTGAGCCTCATGATTCAGCTCTTGCGCCAAACAGGAGAGGCTGAAAAACGCGCGCGGTCAGGCGGCGTCAAGACAGGGCTTTCAGCGCGGCTGATTGAAGGCAAGACGGCAGGCATTATTGGCGCCGGTGAAATCGGCAGGAGACTGGCAAAAATTCTCAAGGCTTTTGGCGCTACAGTCATTGCCCATAACCGCCGCGAAGTGCAAGACCCCTCCATTGACAAAAACGTCACCCTGGACGAGCTTCTGGAAACTGCGGACATCATTTCCCTGCACTGCCCGCTGACGCCGCAAACCAGAGGAATGCTGGGCAAAAAAGAGTTCGAAAAAATGAAAGAAAGCGCGATTCTGATCAACACTGCCCGCGGCCCGGTTGTGGATAACGCGGCTCTGGCAGATGCGCTCAATAAAGGTGAAATAGCGGGCGCGGCGATTGACGTATTTGATATGGAGCCGCCGCTTCCGGCTGATTATCCCCTGCTTCATGCCAAAAACGCCATCCTGACGCCCCATATTGGGTTCTACTCGCAAGAGTCGCTTGACAGACGCGCCAATATCGTTTTTGAAAATCTCTACGCCTGGCTGGAGGGCAGGCAGCAGAACCGGATCTGAACAAAATGTGGGATTGGGCAAAAAATAACGGCCATCTGCGCTGGCAGATGGCCGTCCTGTCGCCTCAAGACCGGGTTGCCTGGCTGTCAACCGGCGAAACGGGCGTTAACCTTGGAAGGCAGAAGACAAATTTGTCCTATTGCTGGCCTATGATATCCAGAAAGACCAGATCCACATCGCCAGTATTCTTCAGGGCATGCTGATCTCCCTTGCGGGCGATGGTAATGTCGCCGGCCTTGACTGGCGTTTCCTTGCCCTCGGAATCCGTAAAAACGCCCTCGCCCGAAACAATAATATACGTATCTTCATTGACTTCATGCTTGTGCATGCCAATTGACGCGCCGGGCTGAAGGGTCATCCAGCCGATTTCCTTGATTGCCCAATCCTTTGGCGCGTCATTTCGCGTATGGGAGAATTTACCCTGAAGCGTGCCCTGGCCTCCGGCGACATTATCGCGATTCCAGGTTTTCAGATCTTCCTTTTTGTAAAGCTGGTCAGCCGCCATGGCCCATCCTCCTGTCAACGCGAGGCAAAGTGGCACAAAAAGCAAAAAGCGTAGCATGATTTACCCCCAATGTTGCAAGGTTATTCTGTTTTTGACGATCATGGGCAGGAAGGCCTAGATATTTTTTTCTGAAACGCCATCCTGTGGCGCGGCCTGGCTGGCAGGCGCCTCAATGACAGTTTTGTCTCCAGGACTCAAATCCTCCACGCCGGATTGCTGCCTGGGCTGCTCGGCAGTCGCGCAGCCAGCCAGCGCCAGTAATAGCGGCGCCAGCAGAAGCGAATTTTTAAACAATTTCAGCATGCCTTTCTCCAGTCCGCGCCAGGTCGCGGCTCGTATTTTGCATGGATTTTCGGTAAAAGCCAGTTACTGGGCATTTAATATGCCTGCGGCGGCTCCGCTGTAAAGCAAAAAGAGCCCATAATCGCGCTTTTTTGATTCTGGCGCGTATGATAGCAGTTCCCTGGAGGTCCAAATGTCTGACGCTACATATATTGAATTGCCCCCCCAGCCATCGCGGCGCCGATCCTTTTTTCGCAGCTGGAAAGGCGCAGTCCTGCTGCTTTTTCTGGCGGCGGTGCTGGTTGCAGGGTGGTTTTCCTGGTGGCTGAGTGAAGGCAGGATCTCCAGCTCGTATGCCCGCGTTGACACTGTGGTTTACACAGTGGGCACGCAGACAACTGCGAAAGTGGAGCAGGTTCTGGTTGGCGATGGACAGGCTGTGAGCAATGGCCAGCCGCTTGCGCGCCTCGCGCCCGGCCAGAGCCAGGAGCAAAAGGCCGCGCCCCAGGAGCCTGTAGCCGGCAAGCAGGACGCGACAGAGGAATCAGAGAAACGTGTTTCTGCCATGCTGGCACGCGCTCGCGCGGAAGAGGCGAATTTGCAGAAAATTCACCATGAGCGTGTAACCGAGCATGTGCGCGCGCAGCTGGCGTTGCGCTCCACAAATCCAGGCTATTTTGGCGCCTACGAAGAAGCTGCCAGAATTGAGGCGGATGCGCGTAATCGCATGAATCAGGCCAGGGAGCAATTCGAAAAGGCAAGCAAGGCGCGCGCCATTCTTGATCTGGAAATGGCCCGCATTCATTACGAGCTGGCAAGAAGAAAGCCGCGCAAGGCCGCGCAAGCCAGGGAGCAGGTTCAGGCCGAGCCGGCAGCGCCAATTCCGGCGCAGCCAGCGGCGCCCGGGCCGGAATTCCTGTATGCGCCTGTAAATGGCAGGATAGTGGGCGTGGGCGCGGTGGCTGGGCAGATTGCGCAGCAAGGCCAGCCGCTGTTTCTGATAATGCCGGCAGGCCCGGGCACGGACAGCTGGATTCAGGCCTGGTTTCCGGTCTCCGCGCAGCGGATGCTTAAAATGGGCCAAAAGGCGACAGTCAAAAGCGGAGATCTGCATTTGACTGGCAAGGTATCGGCCATTTCGCCAGAAGCGCAATATCTGCCCACGGCCAATGGGCAGGGCCAATACGCGCAATATCTGCCTGTGCGAATCACAATTTCCGATCCCGCGGAGCTGGCGAAGCTTGTGCCGGGCACGACTGTGCAGTGCCAGATTCAGACGCGCTATGTGATTGATCAGGAAATTTTCTGATTCTCTGTTTCTGTAGGGTCGCCAGGCAAGTTATGGCTATTGGGCCCAGATGCGCGCCAGGGCGAGAAACTGGCCGCAGTCCAGATTTTCCGGGCGCAGGCGCGAATCAATGCCAAGGCGCTCCAGTCCCTGTTCCAGCACTGCCAGTCCGGCGCGATGAAAAATGCTGGACAGCTGCTTGCGCCGCTGCTGAAAGCATATCCGCAGCAGCCTGCGCAAACTATCTGGATATGGGGGCTTTTCCTGATTGGGAATGAGCGTGATAACGGCAGAATCAACTTTGGGGGGAGGCAAGAAGGAGCCTGGATTCACGCGCATTTCCAGTCTGGGGGCGGCATGGGTTTGCACCCAGACAGACAGGGCGCCGTAGGCCCGCGTGCAGGGGGCAGCGCAGATTCTTTCCGCCACTTCCTTTTGCGTCATGAAAACTGCGCGTTCATAACAGGGACATTCTGAAACCACATTCCAGATGAGCGGCGAGGCGACATTGTAGGGAAGATTGCCTACCAGCTTCCACAGGCCCTGGCCGCACAGCGCCGCCCAGTCAAAATCCAGCGCGTCGCCGGCAATTGCCGTGATGCCGGCTGCGGCGTGAAAATCAGCCCAATACGAGTCCTTTTCAATCACCATTAGCCTGGAATGCGGCTCCTGGCGCAACAATCCTGTAAGACTGCCGCCGCCTGGCCCTATTTCCAGCACCTGATCCTGACCAGACAGCTCAAGAAGCGAGACAATTTTTCTGGCAACGCCTGGATTGACAAGAAAATGCTGGCCCAGGCTTTTCTTCAGTTTGGGGGCTTGCGTCCTCACACCTGGTCAAAGCTCCTGAAAGAGGCCGCAAAACCGGCGCGGCCCTGGGTTGCCGAGCGCAGGCTTGTGGAAAAGCCAAAGAGCTTGCGCATGGGCGCATGGCCGCGCACAATTTTTGCGCCTGCATGATCCTCAAGATTCTCGATACGGCCGCCAGTCTGGTTGAAGAGGTTGATTGCCGCGCCCAGAGATTCCTCCGGGCAATTTATTTCAACATCCATGACTGGTTCGAGATTGATTGCCCCGGCTTTTGCCATTGCGTCCCTCAGGGCCTGGCTGGCCGCCATTGCCAGGCCGGGTAACGTAGTCAGGCCTTCCATGCGGTTGATGGACTTGATATGCACAGCCACGTCAGTAATTGGCCAGCCTGTGGCCACGCCGGTTGCCAGCGCGTTTTCCACAGCCTCCCGCACAGCCGTCCGCATTGGCTCCGGCAGGATTTTCCTTGCTTCTTGCGGGTCTTGCGGCAGATAGTCCGTAACCAGGTTGCCTTCGCCACGTTCACGCGGGCAGATTTCCAGTTCAACTTCCCCCTGATGCCGCTCCTTGCCCAGCTCGCGATCGAAATTGACCCTGGCGCTGCCGCAGCCACTGACAGTTTCACGCAACACAACTTGCGGCTGGCCCGGGCGCGGGCGGATTTTGTATTCACGTTCAAGCCGCTCCAGCGTTACATCCAGATGCAGCTCGCCCATGCCGGAGAGCATGCGCAAGCCGGAATCCTCATCCAGGCTGAATTTCAGCGTGGGGTCTTCCTCGGCATATCTTGCCAGGGCCTCATCGAGAATTTTCCCCTCATCGGAATTCAATGGCTCAAGAGCCAGGGTAATCACGGATTCAAATGCCTGGATAGGTTCAAGCCGGACAAAATGCGCTTTGGGCGAATATGTATCGCCAGTCTGGGCATCGCGCAGGCCAACAATGGCCGCTATATCACCTGCCTGCAGGCTTGGCA
>JAAUYW010000082.1 GCA_014804915.1 Desulfovibrio sp.
ATTTTGAATCCGGCATATTTTTCATTGCCGCAATTCTGGCCATTTGCTCTGGAGTCGGCTGGGATCGCCTTACGGAGTCATGACTGACTCTGATGATATTTTCTTTTTTCTTCTGCATTTGCTTTCCTCGCGGAAATTATGCGGTAAGGATCAGATTCTTTTATACTGTGATAGAAGGTTGACATTGCTAATTTTTTGAGGATTTATTCCGCGAAATGTTCGCGTTTTGCGCTCTTCACTCGTAAGGCGCCAAGATCCATTTAAAAATTAAATTTTCAGCATTGATATAAAGTTGTAACCGCTTCCCATTTTCCCCAGCCCGTTATGCTTAGTGCCATTTTTGAATTTTTCCCCTTTATTCCATCTGTTTTCAATATTGGCTATGACAACCCGGAATTTTTTCTCTCAAAACATCCTTTCCGCAATCATGGCCTGTCTTCTGACTCCGGCCTTGCGGCTCATGGCGCTTGCGGGTAAACTCCCTGCCAGATGGCAAATACTGGCGTACTATTAATCCACAAGGCTGGCAATGACGCGGCAAGCGCCCTAGCCCTGGAGATTGGATCCTGGCTGGGCGCAAGGCGCGTTGATTTTACCCTGTTGCCATCTGAAAGCGCGGCTCCCTTTCCCGCAGACCTGCGGCTTGTCATTGTGCTTGGCGGCGATGGCACGATCATTGGCGCAGCCCGCAAGCTGGTTGGCTCCGACGTTCCCATTCTTGGCATCAATTTTGGCGCTGTGGGCTTTCTCGCCCCATTTGAGCCGCGCGAATGGCAAGAGGCAGTTGCCAGGGCGCTGGCCGGAGAGCTTCAGATCCAGGCCTGCCTGACCTTGCAATGGCGCATTCTGCGCAATGGCGCCTGCATTGCAAGCGGCTGCGCAATTAATGATGTTGTTGCCGGCAGGGGCAGTCTGGCCCGCCTGGTCAATATGGATGTGTCTGTGGACGGGGAGCTGGCGGGCGCGCTGCGCAGCGATGGGCTCATTCTGGCCTCCCCCCTGGGCAGTCCTGGCTATGCCGCCTCTGCCGGCGGCCCGATTTTGCATCCCCGCATGAACGCCATTGGCCTTGTGGCTATCTGTCCGTACGCGGCCTGCCTTGCTCCGCTAGTGCTGCCGGGATCGGCGCTGGTGGAGGCTGCGATAGCGCCAGCCAATGGCGACTGCTACCTGACAATAGATGGCCAGCTGGGCGACCAGCTGCGGCCTGGCGATATTGTGGCTGTAACTGGCAGGCCGGATTCAATCCGCTTTCTGAACGACTGGAAACGCTTTTTTGTCAAACTGGGAAACAAGGGCCGCCCAGGCCAAAGGCAGGCTGGCATATGCCGGAATATGAAGCAGTAATCGGGCTGGAAGTTCATGTTCATCTTGCCACAGCTTCCAAGCTGTTCTGCAGTTGCTCAACAAGGTTTGGCTCGCCGCCAAATACCAACGTTTGCGAAATCTGCTCGGCCATGCCTGGCGCCTTGCCAACTCCCAATCGCCGCGCCATCCGCCTGGCGGCGCTGGTGGGCCTTGCGACTGGCTGCCAAATCAACACCCGCTCGGTATTCGCGCGCAAAAACTATTTTTATCCGGATTTGCCGGCTGGCTACCAGATTTCCCAGTTCGAGCTGCCAATATGCGAGCATGGCCATCTGGATTTGCCGGAAAGCGGCAGGCGCGTTGGCATAACCAGAATCCATCTGGAAAACGATGCTGGCAAGAATATTCATTCCGGATCGGAAAACATCAGTTTTGTTGATCTCAATCGCGCAGGCATTCCCCTGATCGAAATTGTTTCGGAGCCGGACATGCGCTCGGCTGCGGAAGCTGCGGAGTATTTGCGCGCCCTGCACGGTCTTGTAACCTATCTTGGCGCCAGCGACGGCAACATGGAGGAGGGCAGCTTCCGGTGCGATGCCAATGTCTCCATCCGGCCGGCGGGAAGCTTGAGGCTCGGCACGCGCACGGAGCTGAAAAATCTCAATTCCTTCCGCAATGTGCAGAGGGCGATTGAATATGAAATCGCCCGCCAGGAAGATGTGCTGGCAGGCGGGGGCAAGGTGATTCAGGAAACGCGCCTTTTTGATGCAGCCAAAAATCGCACTGCCGGAATGCGCGGCAAGGAGGAGGCGCAGGATTACCGCTATTTTCCGGATCCGGACTTGCTGCCAGTGGAAATTTCCGAAGCCGAGCTGGAGGAAATCCGCGCCAGCATGCCCGAGCTGCCTGCGGCAAGGCGGGAGCGGTTTCTGGAAATGACAGGCTTGCCCAGGGCTGAAGTCGAGACATTGCTGCAGAGCCGCAAGCTGGCGGATTTTTTTGAAGAGGCTGCCAGGGGTTCGGATGCCAGAAAGGCCGCTGCCTACATCATCGGCCCGCTGGCCAGGGTGTGCAATGCCGCCGGCGCCCGTCTTGATCCTGAAAACTGGAAATTCGGCGCCGGCGATCTGGCGGAGCTGATCAATATCACAAATGAGGGCCTGATCAGCGCGAAAATCGCGGCTGACATTTGCTCGGATTTGCTGGAGAGTCCGGAAAGCCCCAGGGAGTATGTGCTCGGTCACGGCCTTGGCCAGATCTCTGACGCGGGCGCCATCGAGGCTGCTGTGGATGCTGCAATCGCCAGCCATCCGGAGGAAGCGGCGCAATACCGCGCTGGCAAGAAGAAAGTCGCCAGCTTTTTCGTCGGCCTTGTGATGCGGGAAACAAAAGGCAAGGCCAACCCCGGTCTTGTCAACAGGCTGCTGGCTGAAAAACTGGGCTCCTGAAAAGCCATTGCAGGCTTTTTGCCCTATTGAATTGCGCGATTATTCCGATAGGGTTTGCATGGATTTTCGGGCATGGCAGGCTGCGCAAAACGAGGTGAGAATCGCTCCGGCCTGGGCCACATTCAGGGAATCAAAGCCGCGGCTGAGCGGAATTGCGACCATGCTTTCGCAACGTTTGGCAACGCCAGGGCGCAGGCCCCTGTTTTCGCTGCCAAGCGTCAGAATCGCAGGCATCTGCCAGTCCAGGCAATACACGTTTTCCGCATTGGCGCAGGCTGCGGCGCCGTAAATGGCAAAGCCCTGCTCTGCGGCTTCATCCAGCGCGCGGGCAAGGTTGGTTGTTTCGCAGACTGGCAGCAACGCAAGCGCACCAGCCGAAGTGCGGAAAGCGGCTGGGCCGGGCGGGCAGGAATTGTGTTCCGGCAAAAGCAGTCCGGCGCAGCCCATTGCCCAGGCAAGGCGCGCGAGCGAGCCGAGATTGCCGGGATCCCGGATCTGGTCCAGCGCGAGAATCAGCGGCAGCGGGGCAGCCGGAGCTGCGGTCAGCAGGTTGCCGAGCGTAGCCAGATTGGGGCCCCTGAGCTCTGCCGCAATTCCCTGATGTGAAATTCCGGGGCCGCTGCCCTGGCGGCGGCAAAGCTGGTCCAGGGTTCTGCCATCAGTTATTTCAACGGGAATGGCGCGGGTTTCGGCAAGTTTCAGGATGGAAGGCGGAATATCTTTTCTGGCATAAAGCCTGACTATCCGGTCCGGGGCTTTTCTGAGCAATTCCTGGACTGGCTTCAGGCCAGGCAGAATGTGGGCATCTGGTTTTGGCATCTGGAAATCCTTTGGCATAAACCTGGGGGCAGGGGGAAGATAATGCTTTTCAGGCTAAAAAACAGACCGGTTCTGGTTTTTTGTTGCTGCGCATTTTTGCTGGCCGCTTGCGGCGGCAAGCAGTCTCCGTCTACCGCGCTGGAAATTGAAGACTCGCCCGGGCAAAGTTTTGCGGACAGCGAGCTGACTGGCAGCGAACTGGCAGCGCTCAAATCCACCAGCCAGATTGACCGGGCCGTGCCAGACCATGCCATGCCTGATGTCGCCGCCCAGTACAAGCATTTTCTGCGCAAGGGCCGCGGCACAATGTGCGCCTTCTCCAAAAGATCCGAGCAGTACCTGGCTTATGCGAAAAAAGTTTTCAGGGACCGCGGCATGCCCGAGGAACTGGCAAATCTGGCGATAATTGAAAGCGGCTACAGGCCGGATGCCGTGTCCCATGCCGGCGCTGCCGGAGCCTGGCAATTCATGCCCGCGACAGGCGCGCGTTATGGTCTGGCGCAGGACTGGTGGCAGGATGAGCGGCTTGATCCCTACAGGGCTACAGAAGCGGCTGCTGATTACCTGCAGAAGCTGTATAATGATTTTGGCGACTGGCCAACGGCTATAGCAGCCTATAACGCTGGCGAGGGCAAAATCAGCCGCGCCAAGGAGGGCACAGGCGGCAAGGATTTTTTTGAGGTCAACGCTAAAAACCATCTGCTGGATGAAAAGGCGCAGCTGCGCGATGAGACGCGCCAGTACGTGCCCCGCTTCATGGCGGTGACCAAGATCATGCGCAATCTGCCCAGGCTGGGCTTTGAGCCGATCGCGCCTGAAAACTCGCCCGAGGTCTTGCGCCTGAAAGCCAGGCCAGGCACTGATTTGCGGGAGTTTTCGAAAGCCTGCAATCTGGAGTGGGGCGAATTTTCCAAAATGAATCAGCACCACAAGCGAGCCATCACCTGCACTGATCGGGAAACTTTTGTCTATGTGCCCGTGCGGGCGAAGGAATCGGCCCAGAAATACCTGTGCACTGCGGACAAGGCCAGCTATGCCGGCTGGAAGCCGGTAACGGTGGCGAGCAGCAAGGATTCGCTTGAGAAAATCAGCAAGCGTGCCAATATTCCGCTTGCCAGGCTGCAGGCTGCCAATCCTGGCGTGGGCCGGTTGCGGGCGGGGCAGACCATCATCGCGCCGCTGGCAGTGAGACTGGCGCCGCAGAGCATTGCGGCTATAAACAAGTCAGCGGCAGCGAAGGCGCCGGCTACAAAAGGCGCGTCGCACAAGCTCAAGGCTGGCGAAACTCTGTTTTCGATTGCAAAAAAATACAATATCGGGGTGGATGCGCTCAAGGCGTACAACGGCCTGAGCGATCCTGGCAAGGTCCGCGCGGGCATGACGCTGGCGCTCCCTGGCGGCAAGTCGGCCGCTCCGGTAAAGGCCGGGGCAAGCGGCAAAATTGGCGGCAAAAGAAAAAGCACGTATACTGTAAAGGCAAAGGACAGCCTGTGGAGCATCGCCAGGCGCCACAACGTGAGCGTGGATGACTTGCGTAAATGGAACAAGGGCTCCGCAGTCGCGCTTAAGCCTGGCGCCACGCTGGTAGTGGCGGAAGAGTGAGGAAAATTTTAAAATTTTCTGTTGACAGATTTCTGAAAAGCCCTATATTCAGTGTCCGTCGGGAGCGAGG
>JAAUYW010000083.1 GCA_014804915.1 Desulfovibrio sp.
AAGCTGCCGCTCTCCTGCAAAAGGCCCAGACAATCTGCCAGAACCTCCTGGAGAATCGCTAATGTATATCGAAGCTTTTCATATCGACGGTTTTGGCATTTTTTCAAATGTCTCATGCAAGGGTCTTGGGCCTGGCCTCAGCATTTTCCAGGGCAGAAATGAAGCCGGCAAATCGACCTGTCTTGAATTCATCAGGACAATGCTGACTGGCTATCCTGAACGAAAGGCCTCAGGAGTCGGGGAGCCGCTGAATGGAGGCCATCCCGGCGGCAGCCTCATCCTCCACTGCGATTCAGAGCCGCATGAAATCCGGCTGATGCGCAGCCCTGCGGCTTTTGGCGGCCTGCGCCTGAATGATGCCAACGGCGGCGTGCTGCATTCTGAAATCCTGAATAAAATCTTCGGCCATGTAGACCGCGGGGCTTATCGGCGCGTATTTGGCTTCAGCCTCTACGAACTCGAGAAATGGGATAAAAAAAGCGAAGAAAGCATTCGCAATGCCCTGTACGGCGCAAGCTTTGGCCCCGGGCTTGCCTCTCCCCGGGAAGCAGGCAGGGAAATTGCCAGCCGCATGGACAAGATCTTCAGGGCGCGCGGCGCGCAGCAGCCGCTTAATCGCGCCCTGGCGGAAATCGAAAGTCTGAGGGAAGAGATCAGGAAATGGGAGCAGGAATGCGCAGGCTACGACAGGCAGGCTCTGGAGATTGACGAAATCGGCCGCCAGCTTGATGAACTGAAAGCCGGAAAACAGGAGCTTGCGGAGCGGGCAAGGGATATTGAGCGCAGGCTCGAGCAGTGGCGCAACTGGGATCAATGGCGCCATCTTGGCATAAGGATAGAGAGGCTTGGCGAGGTTCCGGAGCAGCTGCCTGAAAACGCGACGGAACTGCTGCGCGATTTGCGCGCCGAATATACAGACAGCGCCAAAGCTGTAACTGCGGCAAAAGCCAGGCTTGCGCAAATGGAGGAGCGTCTTGCAGGGCTGCCGGTTGATCTGCGCCTTGTGAATTCCCTGGCCGAACTGCGCAGACTCTCGGAAAGCAAGGGCAGCTACAGGCAGGCCATAGGCAATCTGCAAGGGCTGCGGGAAAAACAGGAGTCTGCCAGCAAGGAAATGCTTGACAATCTGGCCCAGCTCGGGCCTGGCTGGGATTGCGCGCGCATCCGCAATACGGACAGATCATTGTTCGCGCGGGATGGCATAGAAAAGAAAGCGGCCGCAATGAATGAGGCAAAGCTTGCCTACCAGACAGATCTTGGCGCGCTGGAAAGCGCGAATCAGGAAGTGGAAAGCGCGAAGAAAAACATAAACGCCGCAGAAGGGGAACTGGCCGCGCTTCCCGAACAGCAGGCGATCCTGAATGAAAATGAGCGCGATGAATTGCGGGGCAACATGACGCGGCTTGAAGAAAGCCGCAGAATCACGCCGGCAAGGGAACGCGCCCTGAACAATGCCGTCCAGGCATTCAACCGCGCGCTGAACAATGCGCAGATTCTCGGCAAGGACGCCGACGAGGAGGGAGCGCCTGGCATTCTCGACAATCTTCTTGCCAATCAGGAGGAGATTACCTCTCTCGCGGATGAAATCGCAGGCCGATTGAAAGAGCGGGAAGCCGCTGCGAACATGGTCGCGCAGGCTGAAAACGAGGCCAATAACGCCAGGGAGCGCATCAGCGAGGCAAACGCGAAACAAAAGGCTGCTGGCGGCCGGACGCGCGAAAATCTTGATAGCCGCGCTGCGGCATTGCGCTCATTGCGCGCGCTCGGCGCCAGGCTGGAAAGCGCTGAAGCGCAAAAAGAGGAACTGGACGCCAGAATCAGGCAGGAAGGCGCGCCAGCCAGAATCAGAAACTGGACGCTCGTCTTTTTTGCGGCCCTGTTCCTGGCGGCGGCAGCTGGCATCATGGCCGCGCACTGGTTCTGGAATCTGCATGAGCTTGTCATCACGCCCGAGGCAATCATCCCGATCAATCTCTGGGCAGCATACGCCGCCCTGGTCTGCGGCCTGCTGCTGCTCGCCTCGGGACTCTCGGGCAATCAGTCGGAGCATAAAAGGCGCAAACAGGAATATGAGAGGCTGATTGCAAGCAGCGACGCGGCCTCAATGCGCCTGAACGATCTTGATCAGCAGGCGCGGCAGCTGTGCCTGGCGGCAGGCATTGACAGCTATGATCCGATCTCGCTTGATGCCATGGAAATGCTGCTTGAGCGCGAGAAAGAGCAGCTTTTTCACGAAGAGAGGGCCCAGCGGGATATAGAGGAGCTGACCGGCCAGCTCAAGCGCGAGCTGGCCAGGATTTCGGCCTTGCAGGCCGAAAGCCAGCAAAAGGACGCGGCTGTGCAGCAGCTGAGGCGGCGCTGGCACAATCTGATGCAAAGCCTGAATGTCAGCAATGTGCCATCGCCGGAAAGCATCGCGACAGTGCTGGAACGCGCGAAATCAGCCAAGCTGGCTGAAGCGAACATGGCAAATGCGCGCGAGGAGCTGGACGCGCTCTGGGAGGATCTGCATCTGCTCGAAAGCGGCATTGCAAACATGCCGGCTATCAAAAGCCGTCTGGAAGCGGCCGGCGGCGAGCTGGGGCTTGAAGAGGCAGTGAGGCAGACTCTCGAGAGCTGCCGCGAGGCAGAGCGGACGCGCGATATTCGCGAGAGGCTGACCCGTGAGCTTGAGCTGGGCAAGGCGGCGCTTGAGCGCGCGCTGGCAAGCCAGCAGCAGGCGGCAGACAAAAAGCAGGCAAGCAGGGAAAAGCTGGAGGCAGCGAAGCACGAATGGACGCTTTGCACGGATTCGCTGGGACTGGATGGGGAAATGGATCCGGAGACTGTCCGCGCTGCGTACGCCTATATGGCCGCCGCGCTCGCCGCTGAGGAAGAAGCCGGCAAGGCAGGCCGCGATCTGGCGCAGGCAAGCCGGGAAATAGCCGCATTCGAAGAGCCTCTGGCAAAGCTTCTGAAAAGCTGCGCGACAGAGCCGTCCCAAAATGGCGCCGGCGGCATAGACTGGCTGCTCTCCCATGAGGAATTGCTGGCCAGGGCTGAAGACAGCCAGCGCGCGCTGGACAGAAAGCAGGAGCTGGAAAGAAATATCAGCCTGCAAAAGGATGAGGCCATCGCGCTTGAGGCTGTGGAAACCGCGCAGAGAAACGCCCTGAATGAATTCCTGCAGAATTCGGGAGCCAGGGATGCGAACGAGCTGGAAAAATTCACGCATATACGCGACAGCAAACGCTCCCTGCTGGAAAGGCGCGAAGAGCTCGAAGCTTCGCTTGCCAATGTGGCAAAAGACATTCCCCTACGGCAATTTCTGGATTCATTTGCCGAAACCGATGAAGAAACGCAGGAAAGGGAACTTGGCAGGACAAGGGAGGCCATTGCCGAACTGGAGGAGAAAGAAAAGAAGCTGACTGGCGAAAAGGCGGTCCTCGAAGAGCGCAAGCGCAATCTGGAGCAGTCCGCCCAGCCTGCGCTCCTGCGCCAGCGCCTGGCGCTTCGTGAAGCCGAGGCCCGCAAGCTTGCGCGGGACTGGGGCAGCCTCGCCCTGGCGGAGAGCCTGCTGAAAGAGGCACGCCTGGTATTTGAGAAAGAGCGGCAGCCGGAGATCATTCGCGCCGCATCCGAGATATTCGCGCATATTACGGAGAATAAATGGCGGGGCATCAGCCTGAATCTGGAAGATTCAAATCTTGTCATTCTTCCGCATGAGGGCGAGGCCCTGGCTCCGGAGGCCCTGAGCCGCGGCGCCCAGGAGCAGGCTTATCTGGCCCTGCGCCTCGCATATATCAAAAGCCACGCCAAAGCGTACGAATCGCTGCCAGTGATCATGGATGAAGTGCTTGTCAATTTTGACCCCGAGCGCGCAAGGCGCTGCGCAGAAGCATTCTCGGAAATGAGCAAATCCGGAAACCAGCAAATCCTCTATTTTACCTGCCAGCCGCATGTAGTGGAAATGCTCATGGAAACTTTTGAAAATCCGGCCCTGTACAGGGTGGAGAATGGCGCCATAATGGCGGCCTGAGCCGCTTTCAGGATCTTCGGAACTGCCCTGCCAGCCTGCGCCATAAAGAGTTTTGCCGTTCTGCCGTAAATATGTGCACATAAGAACGCAGGGCGGCTTTCATGGCGCGATCAGAATCACGGAGCGCCTTGAACCGCGCGAGCGCGAAGCGCACAAGCACAAGGAGCAAGGCAATGAAGCGGTGGTTGGGTATTCCTGTTCTGGCAATTTTAATGGCATTGCCCTGCTGCGCGCAAGCAGAAGGCAGCGGCATGTATCTCGCCCCAAAATTCCTGATGTCGATCCAGAATACTGGCGTTGTTTCGCGCAGCTGGACGCTTGCGGGCTCTGGCGTAGATGAATACAGCCAGTTTACCCTTGGCGGCGCGCTGGCCATAGGCCTTGACCTCTGGCAGCAGCAGATGATTCCGCTGCGTCTGGAAGTGGAATGCGCGCTGCGCGGCAACAGCGAGCACAGCTGGTCAGACAACGGCCTGTTCACAAGAGATGTCAAGGGCACCTGGAACAACACCACCCTGTTTGCCAACGCATTCTGGGATTTTCATAATGACTCGCCATTCACGCCCTACATTGGAGCAGGCATTGGCCTTGCCATAAACTATACTGGCTATGAAATCACGCTCAAGAATGGCGATACCTACTCAATGGACGACAGGTTCACAAACCTCGCCTGGAATGTTGGCGCCGGATTTTCATATGATGTCAACGACTTCCTGGCTTTTGACGCCTCCTACAGATTCGTTGGCCTCGGCTACAACGAGGTTTCCACCACAATAGGCGGCGTCAAGACGGAAATTGGCAACGAGCCATATAACAATGAATTCATGGTTGGCTTGAGGCTCAATTTCTAGGGCAAGAGTCAAAACCTGTTACTGCAAGCGGCCTCTCAAGCCGCCAGGACGGGTTCAAATCCCGTTGGGGATGCCATTATGTTTCAAGGGGTTAGATGAAAATCTAGCCCCTTTTCATTTAAGCCGTGATGACCTTTTGCTAACCAGTGGCGTAATAATAAGGAATAAGGCTGTCTAATTTTATGAGTAGGTTTGATAAAATTATTTATAATCAATATAGTTTAGCGATTTTCTGACTCTTTGTAAATTTCAATATTCTCATGCGCGGTTTGATTTCTTATTGCAAACATTGCTCCTTTAAATATGTTTGCTAACCTTCAGAGATATGTTCTTTAATTAATAATTAAATAGATAAATTTCCAGTAAAATATTTTTGCAAAATTGATATCCGCAATTGATTAATCCTCTTTAAAGAAATATCTATTTGTACAAAAGGTATTTAAAAACTGGCTGATATATTTTTGGATTTCTTTGGTTTGTATTGGATATGCGAGGTCCTCAATATGCTCTGGTTTAATAGATGGAGAATTGTCTCCACGCATAAATTTATTTAATCCGTTAACAACATAGTCTCTTGCTATTAGCAAAAATAGGAATTTACTATCAATATCTTTATTAGGTCTCCATACATAAAAACCTGTTGAGGGAATGCATTCTGAAAATCTTTCATCTATGTATGCAATATTTTTTAAATAAGGTCGAACCATTGAAAATATTGTATCGCCAGCTCTGAGGTTACGTTTTGCCCTACTTGGTGCATCTTTGACGTGATCCTATCCCCAAAAAATATACCATTGAAAAGTTATGGTTTTTGGCACAAAAGAAGGCCATGAAACGAAGCAGATTTAGCGAGGAGCAGATAATAGGCATCCTCAACCAGGCAGAGGCAGGCATAAAGGTTGCAGATTTATGCCGTCAAAACGGAATTTCGGATGCGACTTTCTACAAGTGGCGTTCAAAATACGGCGGTCTGGAGCTCTCGGAGGCAAAAAGG
>JAAUYW010000084.1 GCA_014804915.1 Desulfovibrio sp.
AGGGCCACATACTGCTCTTCTGGCAGGGCCGGAGCTGCAATAATCTTCTGCAGGCGCGTGGGCACCTTGTTCGGCCCAAGCGGCCCCTTTTCCGTGCCAGGCTCTTCGGCAAGCATTTCGCAAGGCGCCTTTTTCTCGCACACATCTATTACATACTGCATGGCTGCCTCCATATTTGGCAGCTCCTGAACAACCGCGTTCACGCTTGTGGCCCTGTTGGTGAAATCTTCCACCAGTTTCGTATCTACCGGAGGCATCGAAGGCTCCTTTGCAGGTCTTTATGAAAGAAATACGCGGCCAGGCGATGCAATGCCCCGGCCGCGCTGCATACTGGTCAGATCAACGCGCTCAATCCAGGGAATCCGCGTAGATCTGCATTGTGTGTTTTACCTTGATTTGATCATTATTGTGCGCAAGCATGTCTTCCAGCTGCATCATGCAGGCCGGACAGCTTGTCGCAACCACTTTCGCGCCGCTTTCAACAATATTGTCACGTTTGCGCTGGCCAATTTTCTTGGAATAATCATAATGGAACAGGGTAAATGAGCCGCCGCAGCCGCAGCAGCGATCATGCTCGTTCATCTCAACCAGATCATAGCCCCTGTTTGCGCGAATCATGTCGCGCGGCTCCCTGGTCACCCCAAGCGATTTCACAAGATGGCAGGGATCGTGATACGTGACCTTTCTGGCATCCGCTTTTGCTTCCCTTGGCTTCACGCCCAGAATTTCCACCATGAAAACATTGATATCCATGGTTTTGGCCTGGAAATCCTCGGCAATGTTCTTTTCGGCCGGCCCAAGCCTGGCCGCGTATTCGGGCCAGAGCTCCTTGATTGTCGATGTGCAGGAAGCGCAGGGCGTGACTATGTAGTCAAAATCGCCCTTGGCCATTATCTCCAGATTCGCCTTGAGCTCCTTGAGCATTCCTTTGGCGTCGCCCGAACAGATTGCCGGAATGCCGCAGCAGGCCAGCTTGTCCGGCATGAAAATGGCCACATCATGATGGTGAAGGGCCTTGATGCAGGCTTCAGCCATATCTACATACATTTTGTCGCCAACACAGCCGGGAAAGAACATGACCTTGATGCCATCTTTCTTGCGCGGCTCATCCAGCGAGCCATAAATGGCATGCAGCGGCGTTTTCGCCATTGGCGGCATGTGCCTGTCGCCAAGCACGAAATTGAACATTGGCGCGCACACCGTGCCCTGGACGTTGTTGCTTTTCCTGAAGAGCAGCTGCTGCGCAGGATGGCCAAAACGCATCGCGAAATTGAAAAGCCCGGGCTTTGCCAGCAAAACGCCAAAAATGATCTTCTTGACAGGATTGAGTCCAAGATAATTATAGACCACCTCCCGCGCCTCGCGGAAAATGTCCATGATCTGGACTCCAGGCGGGCAGGCTGCCTGGCAGGAAGAACAAAGCAGACAGCGGCCCAGCTTGTCTGCAAGCGCCTGCGGATCAGTGAGAATCATGTGCGCCAGGTTGTTGATCAGAAACAGCTTGCCGCGCGCCACGTCAGCCTCCTGGCCCGTAGCGCCAAACATTGGGCAAACTGCCTGGCACATTCCGCAGCGCATGCAGTTCGTGATTTTGTCATCCAGCGCCATCAGGCGCTGCGCCAGTTGTTGCAAATCGCTCATATATTATTTCCCCAGAATATCAACCATTTTGGTGGGATTAAGCAAATGCTTGGGATCAAGCGCGTTGCGAAGCCTGCGCGAATATTCGATCGTGCCCTTTGAGGTTTCCTTTTCCATCCACTTGGCCTTGGCCGTGCCTATGCCATGCTCGCCCGAGAGCGTGCCATTGAGCTTGATGGCAATGTCAAACATCTCGTCAACCGCTTCTTCCACGCGCCTGAATTCGTCCGCATCCCGCTTGTCGCAAAGGAAGGTGGGATGGAGATTGCCATCGCCGGCATGGCCAAACGTGCCAACTTCCAGCTTGTACTTGGCGGCAATGTCATTGACCGCCTTGACCATGGCCGGAATCTGCGATCTGGGCACAGTGGCGTCTTCCAGCACAGTCGTGGGCCTGGCCCGCGCAAGCACCGGCAGGGCCTGGCGCCGCGCTTCCCAGAGTTTTGTTTTTTCGGCCTCATCCTTTGGCACATGCACTTCAGTGGCCTTGTTCTTTTTGAGAACCTGCTCCACTTTCTCGACATCTTCCGCCACCTGGGCCGGATGGCCATCCACTTCAATCAGCAGAATGGCGCCGGCATCCCGCGGCAGCCCCGCGTGCGTGAAATCGTCAACGCGCGTGATTGTCTTGTTATCCAGAAATTCCAGCGTGCAGGGCAGAATGTGCGCCGCGATAATGCCCGCCACGGCATCCGCCGCATCCTGCATATCGGCAAATACAGCCATCAGCGCCCTTTGCGCTGCCGGCGGCGGCACAAGCTTCATCACAGCCTGCGAAATTATGCCAAGCGTGCCCTCGGACTGAATCATGAGCCCGCAGAGATTGTAGCCGGTAACGCACTTGACAGTGCGTGAGCCGGACTTGACGAGCGCTCCCGTTGAATCGAAAAATTCAATGCCCATCAGGTAATCCTTGGTGACTCCGTATTTGAGTCCGCGCAAGCCGCCGGCGTTCTCCGCTATGTTGCCCGCGATTGTCGACACTGTCTGCGAGCCCGGATCAGGCGGATAGAAAAGCCC
Organism: Desulfovibrio sp.; assembly: GCA_014804915.1. Taxonomy (GTDB): domain Bacteria; phylum Desulfobacterota; class Desulfovibrionia; order Desulfovibrionales; family Desulfovibrionaceae; genus Desulfovibrio. The sequence continues at coordinate 2,662 of JAAUYW010000084.1, forward strand.
CTTTTTCGCGACTGCGGCAGCGAACTGGGCGGTGATGACCCCAGGCTCCACTACGGCATAGAGATCGTTGACATTGATTTCAAGAATGCGATTCAGGGCATTGGTCAGGATTACGGCGGAATCCGTGGAATCCGGAATCGTGCCGCCGGAAAGGTTGGTGCCCCCGCCGCGCACAGTCATGGGCACGCCTGCCTCATAGAATTTCCTGACAAGCTCGCCCAGCTGCTCGGTAGTTGTGGGACGAACGACCACAGCCGGGATTACAGAAGGCAATACTGCGGAATCGTAGGAATAGCTCTGGCGATCCGCATCAGAAGTCATTACATTTTCTTCGCCGAGCAGCTTCTGAAGATCCTTAATCATGGACTCGCTGATCATGCAGCCTCCTGGTTGCTTGAAAGATATAAAAACGCGGACTCCAGCGTCCGGCAAATTCCCGTTTATTTCAGCATTATTTTAGAGTATATCAATATAATTGTTATGGCGCAATAAGCGCGGCGCGTTATTGCATCTTTTTTCACAAATCAACCTGATACCAGACAGGATCGTGACCTGACATGAGCACATTCACAGGCAAACCCGACAGCAGGGGCTTTTTTGGCGCGTATGGCGGCCAGTTTGTGCCGCCGCCCTTGCAGCAGCGGCTAGAGGAAGTTACCGTCGCCTTTCTGGAGGCGCTTGAAGATCCGGAATTTGACAGGGAGCTGGCCAGACTCAATCTCCACTACGCCGGACGGCCCAGTCCGGTCTTCCATTGCCAGAATCTCAGCCGCGAGCTCGGGGGAGCGCAAATCTGGCTGAAGCGCGAGGATCTCAATCATCTGGGCGCGCACAAGATCAACAATACCATAGGCCAGTGCCTGCTCGCCAGGCGCATGGGCAAAAAGGAAGTGGTGGCTGAAACCGGAGCCGGCCAGCACGGCGTGGCCACAGCCGCCAGCGCCGCGCTGATGGGCCTCAAATGCGCGGTGTACATGGGCGAAGTGGACATGCAGCGCCAGAAGCTCAATGTCATTCGCATGGAAATTCTGGGCGCGACCGTAGTAGCCGCGCTGAGCGGCCAGCGCACGCTCAAGGAAGCCGTGGACGAGGCGCTGCTGGCCTGGATAGCCAACGAGGACATATTCTATGTGCTCGGCTCGGCTGTCGGCCCCCACCCCTACCCCTTTATGGTGCGCTATTTCCAGAGCGTGATTGGCCGCGAGGCGCGCGCGCAGATGCTGGAATTCGCAGGGCGCCTGCCGGATGCCTGCCTGGCCAGCGTTGGCGGCGGCTCCAATGCCATCGGTCTGTTCGCCGGCTTTCTTGATGACGCGGACGTAAAACTGATTGGCGTCGAGCCTGGCGGCAGGGGCAGCAATTATGGCGATCACGCGGCCTCGCTCACGCTTGGGGAACCTGGCGTGATGCATGGCTTCCATTCCTACATGATCAAAAATCCGGATGGCGAGGCAGGGGAGGTCTATTCGATTTCCGCAGGCCTGGACTACCCGTCAGTCGGCCCGGAGCACGCGCAGCTCAAGGACACGGGCCGCGCCAGCTATGTTACCGTTACGGACCGCCAGGCCCTGGACGCCTTTTTCCTGCTCTCGCGTCTTGAGGGCATATTGCCGGCGCTGGAATCCTCCCACGCCCTGGCAGAGGCAATCCGGCTCGCGCCAGCCATGCCCAGGGATTCGCTCTTGCTGGTAAACCTTTCCGGACGCGGCGACAAGGACGTGGAGCAGGTGGCGCGCCTTGTGGCAGAGGGCGTCATCAAGCCCTGATTCCGCGGATTTGACAAACCTGGCCAGGCCAATTACATAACCCGTTTACCCATATCCATCTTCGGGAGGAACCATGAAAGTCTATTACGACAAGGATGCGGATCTCGATAAGCTCAAGGACAAGACGGTGGCCATCATCGGCTACGGCAGCCAGGGCCATGCGCATGCCCAGAACCTGCGCGATTCCGGCGTAAAGGTGATTGTGGGCCAGCGCCCGGGCAGCCCGAATTACGAGCTTGCGAAAGAGCACGGCTTTGATCCCATGCCGGCAGCCGAGGCAGCCAAGAAAGCGGACCTGATCATGCTGCTCACGCCGGATGAAACCCAGCCCGCCATCTATGAAAAGGACATCAAACCCAACCTCACGCCTGGCAAGGCCCTGCTGTTCGCGCATGGCTTCAATATCCATTTCAACCAGATCCGCCCGCCAAAGGATGTGGACGTCTTCCTGATCGCCCCCAAGGGCCCTGGCCACCTCGTCCGCCGCACATTCACGGAAGGCGGCGGTGTGCCCTGCCTGGTCGCAATTGAACAGGATGCCACAGGCAACGCGCTTGAGACCGCCCTGGCCTATGCCAAGGGCATCGGCGGCGCCCGCTCCGGAGTGATCGAAACCACTTTCCGCGAGGAAACCGAAACAGATCTCTTTGGCGAGCAGGCCGTGCTTTGCGGCGGCATCACAGCGCTCATCCAGGCCGGATTCGAAACTCTCGTCGAAGCCGGCTATCAGCCGGAAATGGCCTATTTTGAATGCATGCATGAAATAAAGCTGATAGTTGATCTCATGTATGAAGGCGGACTTGCCAATATGCGCAATTCCATCAGCAACACTGCGGAATACGGAGATTACGTAACCGGCCCGCGCCTGATCAACGCACAGGTCAAGAACGAAATGAAACGCGTGCTCAAGGACATTCAGTCAGGCAAATTCGCCAGTGATTTCATTCAGGAAGCCCGCGCCAACTATCCGATGTTCCTCACAACCAGACGCAATCAGGCCAATACCCAGCTTGAAAAAACAGGCAAACAGCTTCGCGCCATGATGCCCTGGCTTAAAAAAGACAAGAAGAACTGATTCCGGTCCGGACGCGGCCCCGGGCCGCGCCCCTTTTCCGGCCTGCTGGCCAGAACATTTTCATTTGCCAGGGCGATTGCGGTGGAAAGAAAGAAACTGGCTCTGATTTCCTTTGGTCATCTTTCCTGTGACATCAATGGCGGCGCGTTGCCGGCCTGCCTGCCCTATCTTCGCACCGCGCATGGACTCGACTACCAGGCCACAGCCGCTTTCATGCTTGCCTATTCGTGCCTCTCCTCCCTTGTCCAGCCTTTTTTCGGCTGGCTTGCGGACAGGCACAGAAAGCCCTGGTTCGTGCCAATCGGCATTTTTCTGGCAGGCGGCGGCCTGGCAGTCATGGGTTTTCTGGCAGGTTACTGGGCCATTTTCATCTGTATCGCAATCAGCGGCATAGGCTCGGCGTTTTTTCATCCTGAAGGCGCGCGTTTTGCCAACAAATTCTCGGGCGCCCAGAAAGGCACGGGCATGAGCCTGTTTTCAATTGGCGGCAATTCCGGCTTTATCCTTGGGCCGCTGCTCGTCGCCTTTTTTGTCGGCCATTTTGGCCTTGGCGGCATGAGCGCGTTTGGAGTTATCGCCGCCATCATGGCAATCGCCCTTGCCTGGCAGATCGCCCTCTTGCCTGGCGGCGCTTCGGACGCCTCCCCGTCTCCCAAATCAGCCGCAAAGGCGGCTGATCCGGCCTCGGCCGAAGGCGACGAGCTGGCAAGCGGCGCGGACGAACCCCGGGAAATGGCAGTCAATAACTGGCATGAATTTTCGCGGCTTGTTGTCGTCATCCTTTCGCGCTCCATCATGTTCGTAGGCTGCAATACCTTCATCCCCCTATACTGGGTCAACAGCCTCGGCCAGTCAGCCGCCCAGGGCGCGACAGCCCTGGTCATTTTCGGCGCCTTTGGCGTAGCCTGCAATTTTGCGGGCGGACTGCTCTCTGACCGCATCGGCTATGTGCCTGTAATCAGAATCGCTTTTCTCACAGCCGCCCCGATTCTCTTTCTCTTCGCCCTTTCGGAGAGCATTCTCGCTTCCTATCTCCTCCTGCCCCTCCTCGGCCTCGCCCTCTACCTGCCCTTTTCCAGCCAGGTAGTGCTTGGCCAGCAGCTGCTCGCCAAAAATATCGGCTTTGCCTCTGGCGTAACCCTCGGGCTGTCAACCACAGTGGGCGGCATGGCGCAGCCATTGCTCGGCTGGGTGGCAGACAGCTACGGCCTCCCCAGGGTGTTCATGGTTCTGGCCGCAGTTGGCCTGGCAGGCTCCATTTTCACTTTCCTGCTTTCAAAAAAAGCCAATGCCTGAGCGGGTAGCCCTGGTCCGGGCCAGCGCAAATGAGCCGGCCTCAATCAGGACAGGCGTTTTCCAGGCCCTTGAAGCAGCCGGGCTGCCCCTCCGGCCTGGAATGAGAATACTCGTCAAGCCCAATCTCCTGACTGCCGTTCCCCTTGCCTGCACAACTCCGGCGGTAGTCGCGGCAGCCTGCGAATGGCTGCTTGACCAGGGCGCGCATCCTGTCATCTGCGATTCGCCCGCTTTTGGCTCCGCCCGGGCAGTCGCCAGGGCCATTGGCCTGTCAGACGCGCTCAAGCCGCTTGGCCTGGAAGCCAGGGATTTCGGAAAAGTCAGGAAAGTGCGGCTGCCCTTGCCGCGCCAGAAACGCGAGATCCGCCTCGGCATAGCCAGCGAAGCGCTGGAAGCGGACCTGATCCTGTCCGCGCCCAGGGTGAAGGCACACAGCCAGCTGCGCGTTACCCTGGCTGTCAAAAACTGCTATGGCGTGATTTGCGGCTTGCGCAAGGCCATAATCCATGCCAGATACGGCTCAAGCCTCGAGCTGTTTTGCGATTGCGTAGCCGCGCTGTTCGCCAGCCTGCCGCCTGTGGCCGGCCTTTGCGATGGCATTACCGCCATGAGCAAAACCGGGCCAATCCGGGGCGCTCCCTTTCAGCTAAATCTGATCGCAGCCAGCGCCTCCGCGCCAGCGGCCGATGCCGCGCTCCTGCGCGTCCTGAACCTGCCAGCCAGTGCCAGCCCGCTCTGCCAGGCCCTGATCCGCGCCGGTCTCTGGCCTGACGCCCCCGATTTCCCGCTCCTCAGGCCCGAAGATTTTTCAGCCCCTGGCTTCGAAACTCCCGCAACCCTGAAAGACATCTCCTTCAATCCGCTCTACCTGGCCAAAAGCCTGCTCAAGCGCGTATTGCTGGCAGCCCGCGGCTGATGCCGGCTGCCCCCCCCTCATTCCTGGCCAGGTTCCGGCCTTGCGCCTGTTCTGAACAGCGCCATATATTCCTGATTACCCTTGGGGCCCCGGATTTTCGCAGGCAACGCAAGCTCGGCATGCCAGCCAAGGCTATCCTCGCAAAAGCGGATGATTTTTTCGACAGCCAGGAGCCGGTCCGCATCATTCCGGACTACGCCCTTGTGAACTTTTTCCGGACCCAGCTCGAATTGCGGCTTGATCAGTATGGCCGCCCTGGCCCCAGGCTTTGCCCACTGGCTGCACACAGGCAAAATATGCGTAAGCGAAATGAACGACACATCGCCGGTAACCAGATCCACCTTTTCCGGCAAAAGGCCAGGCGGCGCAGTGCGCAAATTCACGCCTTCCATGCTGATTACGCGGGCATCGGCCCGCAATTTCTCATGCAGCTGGTTTTTGCCCACATCAACAGCGTAAACTTTCGCTGCGCCCCTTTGCAGCAGGCAATCGGTAAACCCGCCGGTGGAGGCGCCCGCATCCAGGCACACAAACCCGGTTACATCAAGATTCAGGGCATCGAGGATGGTTGCCAGCTTGTACGCGCCGCGGCTGACAAAATCGCGGCCTGGCTTCAATTCAAAAACAGTATCAGGCGGGAGCAGCCGGCCAGGCTTCAGCGGGCCGGATACGGCAGGGCCCTGCAGAAGCACGCGGCCGGCCATAATCAGGCTTTTGGCTTTTTCGCGGCTTTCCGCCAGGCCCTGCTCAAAAACGAGTTGATCCGCGCGAATGCGCGCTTTCATCCGCTTTCCGGCAAACGCGCTAATAGACTACGCTATAGGACATCACCTCTGGCCTGTGAAAGAAAAATTCCACGCGGCGGTTGACTGCGCGGCTTTCTTCCGAAATGCCGGGCTTGAGCGGACGGGTTTCGCCATAGGCCACGCCGCGCAGGCGCGTGGGCTTGATGCCATGCTCAGCCAGATAGCGGAGCACCGAGGCAGCCCGCGCTCCGGAAAGCTCCCAGGCTGTTTCATAGGGCGGATGCGATTCCGAGCCATCCGCATGGCCGCGCACTACCAGATACAGATTGTATTCCCGCATGATCTGCAGCACGTCATTCAGCACCTTGATTCCTTCCGGCTGAAGCTGGATGGAGCCTGGCCGGAACATCACATCCGAATTCACGCGCAGCTGCACGCCAACATCATCGGCGCTGATGCCGGAAGCCTGCTGCGGCACTGCGTCCGCCATCAGCATTTGCTTTATTTTCTGGGCAATGGCGTAATGGGATCTTTCAACTTCCGTGATTTTCAGATCGCGCGCGTCGATTTTATCCGTATTCTGGACAAAGGGATTATTGGAAATCGGGGAAGTGGCGCTGGAATCAAAATTGCGCTCGCCGCTGAAATAGGCCGCCAGACCCGCGCGCGTTTCCGGCGGAACCATATTCAATACCCACAGCAACAGAAAAAAGGCCATCATGGCCGTAACAAAGTCCGCGTAAGCGACTTTCCATGCGCTGCTCATCGCTTTGCTCCTGTAAAGGCGGCATGCGCCCGTCGTTCATCTCAAAAAGGAAGGAACAACGGGCGCATGCAAGCCGGATTTGTAAATTGCCGTCTAGCTGCCGCGCAGCTTTTCTTCCATCTGTAAAAAGGTGGGCCGGAAAGGATAGGGAATGGCGCGCCGGCCGTATTCAACCGCAATCAGGGGCGTGGAGCCGCGAATGGCCGCAGCTACAGCCTCCTTGACCGCGTTGAAATAAAAATGCTCTTCGGAAACATAGTTCTCCAGCTTTGCGCCCATTGGCCCAAACAGGCCGTAACAGCAGAGAATGCCAAAAAACGTGCCGACCAGCGCCGCGCCAATATAGTGGCCAAGCACATCCGGCGGCTCGGTGATCTTGCCCATGGCAAGCACAACGCCAAGCACGCAGGCCACAATGCCCATGCCTGGCATTGATTCCGCCATGTGCGTGATCGCGTGGGCAGGCAGCATTCCCTCCTCGCGCATTGTCTCCATATCCACATCCATCAGGCTGTCAATATCAGCCGGATCGCCGGTAGTGAGATAGACGCGCAAGGTGTCGCCTATGAAGTTCACAAGCTTGGCATCCTTTGTGATGGTGGGGTATTTGCTGAAAATCGCGCTCGATTCCGGTTTTTCAACATCGCTTTCAATGCTGATCACGCCCTCGCGATGCATTTTGGTAAAAAGCGCGTAAAGCAGGGCGAGCGTTTCCAGATAACGCGCCTTGCTTGAGCCAGGATCCGAAAAAAGATGCTTCAGGCTCTTGATGATCAGGCCAAGGGTGTACTTGGTCTGCGCGCCAAAAAAGGCGCCCAGGGCGCAGCCCAGAATGATGATGAATTCAGCCGGCTGAAACAGGATGCCCCAGGTGCCGTGCGCCAGGGTGTAGCCTGTAAAAACAGAGCCGGCCACGATGATTAAGCCAATCAGCAGATACATGCTTTGCCGCCTGTATGCGCGTTCCGAAAAGACACGTTCCTATCAAGAAAATCTGAAACCAAGAAATAAGACATATTCATGCGAGTTTCAATAGCAAATCCTCGTCCGGCCCCCCGGCTTCTCAAGGCCGCTTTTTCCAGAGCGGGGGCCTGACGCTGATATCCGGCCTGGCAAGCGGCCCGGATACCGAAACAGGGATTTCAAGCCTGCCCAGGACAAGATCGAAATCGCCGCGCAGGGTTTTGTCAGCCAGATCCAGCCTGCCCTGTCCCTGCCCTGCCAGGCCTTCGCCTGAAAACCGGAATGGCGAAATGTCCAGCATTCCATCTGCCGCCTTCAGGCCAATTCTGCCATTTTTGACGACCTCCTGAATCTCGCTGACAGGGCCAAGCAGGGGCAGAAGCGAGGTCAGCTCCCGCAGGAAAGCCAGACGCAGATCCCTGAAAGCCAGACTGGCAAAGCCAGTGAGGCGCGGCAGGGCGAATCGGCCATTTTCCACAGGCAGGGCGAACTCCAGCTCCAGGCTGGCCGGGCCATCCGTAAAGCCCTCCAGCCCGGCCAGGGCCAGCAATTCGCCAAGCGGCAGGTCTTCGCCTGTTGCTGCCAGGCGCCATAAATCCTGCCTGCTGTCAACGCTGCCGCTGGCCACAAGTTTTCCCTGGCCAGGCCGGCAGGAGAATCGCCTGAGCTCAATAATGCCGGAGCCGCCTGCCAGCTCCAGCTCGGGCTGTCCGATGCTGAAATTGCCGGCCCGGATTTCCGTGAAGGCCACATCCAGCTGAAAATCCGGCAATGGCGGCAACTGCGGCAGGCCGGGCATGGCCGCATATGGCCTTGCGCCTGCCAGCTGCAGCGCGCCCATTTTAAAGCTCGCCCTGGCCTTTGGGGCGCCAGCTCCATAACTGATTTCCATTGCGCCGGCGCCCTTGCAGCTATCGAGACTCGCAGCTATCGCCGGCAGGAGAATGCGGCGATCGTGGATTAGCAGCCGCGAAGCGAGTTTCAGGCTGGAGGCGAAAGGCAGGGGTCTGGTGGAAGCCAATGCGCACTCTCCCTGGAACGCCCCATCGCCATACAGGCCATTGCCAGTAATCTCAAAGCCGGGCAGCGCAAACGCAGCAGCCTGAAGGCGCAAGGCTCCGGAATCCAGATCCAGGCTGCCGCTCAATTCCAGAGTGAGCGGCGAGAGGCTGGCCAGAGAGTCCGGCGCTGTCAACGTGGCTGTGGCATGCAGGTCGCGCACGCTCAAATTGGGCGCGTAATAGCGTACTTTCGCGCGCAGGGCGCTGTTGCCGGTCACATTTGGCAGTCCTGCTCCGGAACAGGCCAGCAGAAAATCGCCCTGCAGCTCAAACTCGGCCCGAGGCCTGATGTTGGCGGCAGTAAGGCGCAGATTGTCCAGAGCCACGGACTCGCCATCCCGCTGCCAGCGCAGGCTGCCATCCTGGCAGACAATTCTCCCGATCTCCGGAAAAGCCTGGGGCAGCGAGGCAGGAGCCCTGCCGCCTGCCTCCGAGAGCCGGATGACAGGGGCGCTGATTCTGACTTCCTCAAGACTCAGCCTGCCTGTCAGGAGGCTGGCCAGGCGCGGGCTGGCCTGGACATCGCTGGCTGAAAATCGCAGCCCGATTTTCCGGATTTGCCCCTGCCAGGCAACCGCGCCGAGGCGAATGGCAGGCGGAAAAAAGGCGATCGCAGGCGTTGTCTGCAATTCAATGCCAGCCGCCTGCAAATGATGCGCAACGCGCGTGGCCGCCAGATGACGCAAGCCGGCAAGGCCAGCGGCCAGAAAGACGAAAAGCAGAAGAACAGGCAGAATTCTTTTTACATTCATGGAAAAAGCGCTACTTGCGCAATAACGCGAACATGCGCGAACCAAAAGCCTCCAGCGTTCTAGCCGGACTGACTGTGGCCGCAAGCATTGCCTGCGCTTCCCCAAGCCAGCGGCTGGCAAGCGCGGCCCTGGCGCCGCTTTCGGCCAGCGCGGAAAGGGCGGCATCAAGCGGCCCAGCAGGCTGCCCGCTCAGGACGCGGGCCAGGGCCTTCTGGCAGCCTGAAAGCAGCTGGCTGGCCGCCTGGGCGTCAATAGCGCCCTTTGCGGCAACATGCTCGAGAAAGCCCGTGCCCCTGGCGAGAAAATCGGCAAGCTCATTTTCCCAGGCCGCAATGGCCTCATCCCGGTCGCGGCAGTCTGTCCAGGGCAAGGTAAGGCAAAAAGAGCGCGAAACCAGGGTTTGCAGGATCTGCTCCCGCTGCGGGGCCAGCAGCGCGAACAGGGAATGGGGCGTGGGCTCTTCCAGAGTCTTGAGCAGGCTGTTCAGCGCCTCCTCGCGGGTTTGCGACATTCCCTGAAAAATGACAACGCGCTTGCCGTTTCCATGCGGAGCCGTGGCAGCCATGCTTTTCAGCTCGCGCATGTTCTCCATGCGCAGGGCCTTGACCGGCCCGGGCTTTTCCTCGTCCAGCCTGTTGGCTATGCGGCCATCGTAAATATGCAGATCCAGATTTTCATTGGCCTGAATCTGGCGGCAGACCGGGCAGGCCAGACACGGGACCCGCGATTCGCCATTTTCGCTTTTGGCTTGCGGGCAATTGACTGCGCAAGCCCAGTAGAGCGCGGCCTTGAGGCGCCCTGCTTCCGTGCCGCCTTCAATCAGGAGCGTCTGGGGCGGCCGCATGGCAAGCCGCTCCAGCGTCCGGGCGGCCGCTTCAGGGGGCTTCATGCAACCTGGCGGATTATGGTCTGGTCGCGGCCTGGCCCAACTGAAATATAGCCTGCTGGCACGCCGGTCAGCTCCTCGATCCTCTCAATATAGGCTCTGGCTTCCTCCGGCAAATCCCCGTATTTCCGGCAGCCGGAAATATCGTCTTCAAAGCCCGGGAATGTTTCATAAACCGGTTTCACGGCTGCCAGCTCGCCCTCGCCCTGGGGCGGATAATCCATTCTTTTGCCGTCCAGCTCGTAGGCGACGCAGATTTTGAGCTGGGGCAGGTTCTGAAGCACATCCAGCTTGGTCAGCGCCAGCCTGTCAATGCCATTGAGGCGCACGCTTTCACGCAAAATCACGGCATCCAGCCAGCCGCAGCGGCGCGGCCTGCCTGTTGTCGCGCCAAATTCATGCCCTTGAGCCTGCAGGTAGCTGCCAGTGTCGTCATTCAGCTCTGTCGGAAACGGCCCGGAGCCCACGCGGGTGGTATAGGCCTTGGCAACGCCGATAACCTCGCTAATCGCGGAGGGCGCCACGCCAGTGCCGCAGCAGGCGCCGGCTGAAACCGTATTGGAGGAAGTAACAAAGGGATAGGTGCCATGATCGATGTCAAGATGCACGCCTTGCGCGCCTTCAAACAGGATGGCCTTGTTCTCCTGGATTGCCTTGTGCACCAGCGCGTCAGTATCCGTGATATAGGGCAGCAGCCTCGGCGCCAAGGCAAGCAGGGCGTCCGCAGTCCTGTCAGCGTCAATGGCGTCAAATTTGTAAAGCCCGGTCAGGAGAATGTTTTTTTCAAGCAGGGCATGGCGGATTTTGGCGCGAACCAGATCCGGCCTGGCCAGATCGCCAGCGCGCAGGCCGATGCGGGCGGCCTTGTCCTCATAGCAGGGGCCAATGCCGCGGCCGGTAGTGCCAATTTTGCTGCCTGCCCGTTTTGCCTCCCGCGCCTTGTCAAGCGCCTTGTGGTAAGGCAGTATCAGATGCGCCTTGGCGCTGACTGCCAGACGCCTTGGCGATGCGTCAATGCCCTCGGCCTGGAGCGCGTCAATCTCCTCCAGAAAGACTTCCGGATCAAGCACAACGCCATTGCCGATCAGGCAAAGCGCGTCTGGCCAGAGAATGCCGGAGGGAAGAAGATGGAGCACGGTTTCCCTGCCGCCAGCCTTTATCGTGTGGCCGGCATTCGCGCCGCCCTGGAACCTCTCTATGACCTGGCTTTCGGCGCTCAGCATATCCACTATCTTGCCCTTGCCCTCGTCGCCCCACTGCGCGCCGATAATCACTATGTTGGCCATGCCGGCTCCCCGTAATGATGAATGTTGTTGCCAGAGCGATCCCCGCCCATGTCCGGACGCCTGTTTTTTCGCGCTATTTTCAGCATAACAGGATTGCCGCGGAATGCAAGCCGCAATTTCGCCTTGCCAATTGCCGCCAAAAGGTCCCAGGTGGAGCAGTAAACCTCCTCGTCACTCATGTTTTGCAATCTTTCCCGGTCCGTTCCAGTCATATTAATGCTTCGAGTGGAAACAAAAGAATTAATGAGTCAGCTGATTTCAGAAAACCGCATCGCTGATAAAAGGCAGCCGCGTCACAGTCAAGCGCGTGAAGCTGTTCCCTCGTTGCGCCTGGCTCTTTCCCTGAGCCAGTGATCGCGTTCCGGTTTTCCCGAATCAAAAGCCGAAATATCGTCAGTCTGGCGCAAGGGCCGGGGCGCGGCAAGCCGGGCTAAATTGGGCATTGTTCCTTCCAGGGCGGAGGAGCAGCCAGGGTGCGCTTCATGGCTGACGAGTCCACAGGGCCATCCAGAATCTTTATGAAAGCATCCCATTGATCAGCATTCAATACAAGGCGCGTCCGATCCAGCAGCACATCCTGCGCCCGGCCAACTGCGCTTTCCACTATGAATGCCGTACGACTCATGCCGCAAAAATCGGCAGCCGCGGCAATTACCTCTCTCTGCTCGGGCGACATGCGCAAGCTCATGGTTTCAGATTGGGACATGGCCTCCTCCTTGCAAAAAGGGTAAGGCAATTTTCATCGCCATGCATCACAAATGATATACAACAAGAAAAGGCGCTGCCTGTCCAGGAATCCGCTTTCATATCCTGCTGACCAGAAATATTCCC
>JAAUYW010000085.1 GCA_014804915.1 Desulfovibrio sp.
TAGGAATATTATATGATAGAATAGAAGGAGGGGGAATTGAAACCACAATTAGGAATATATGCCAGGAAATATATCCTGAGCATTTTAATATTGTTTTATTTTTACATGAAAGAGTTAAGGATTCTTCTATAATTCCAGCTGGAATTAAAATTGTATATCTGTCTTCACCGCAATCAAGCAGGTCAAGTATATATGATTTTATTAATGAGCTGAAGACTGGACTTGAAGAAAATTCAATCTCGATCTTAATGCATTGGTGGATTCATGGCCCCGCTCTTTTGTGGATTACACTACTATGCCATTTGATGGATATTGCTGTTCTTACATCAATACGGTTTGATCACAATTTTGAAGTTATTTCCCGGCGTCAGCATTATCCTCATACATCAATGCTTAATACATTGCGTTGCATTGATAAAATATCCTGTCTTAATATATCTTCAGAAATATATTTAAGGCTTCAGGGAATAGATGCAATTTATTTGCCTAATACAGTAAGGCAATGGGATGAGCCAATACCATGTAACAAAAGAGAAAACAATATTGCTGTTTCCTGTCGCCTTCATGATCGCAAAAAAGGCATTCGTCACTGCTTGCTGGTACTGAAAGAAGTATTGCGGTATTGCCCTAATGCCAAAATGATTTTTATAGGCTCCTTTGAAATGCCTGAACGCGAGAAGATATTTTATGAGCGAGCTAAAAATCTAAATCTACTCGAACATATAGACGTAACTGGCTGGATACGCGATCCCGCAGAAGTCCTTGATCAGTGCAAGGTCGGGTTTTCAGCATCATTCATGGAAGGATTTCCCAATACTGTGGCAGATGCCCAAGCCAGGGGTTTGCCACTTGTCATGTATGATCTGGATATCTCGATTGCTGATAACAATCCAAGCATTATACGCGTTCCACAACAGGACATAAAAGGAGCTGCAATAGAATTGGCAAATTTGCTGCTAAATGACGATATGCGCCAGCATCTATCCAGAGTGGCGCTTGAAAACATAAAAAGGTTTTCCCGTGAACGTTTTAAAAGAGATATTCTAGACTTCCTGAAAAATTTTGATTCCATGTCCCATATGCGGAGTTATTCTCCAGGGGAATATAGGCGCGCTTTGCAGATGATGGCCTGGTATGCGGGCAAGAGCATGCCTGATTATTGAAGAGGTAATCGGAATGGACGAATATAATCTTTTTGCGCTAATCTCAGCCAGCTTGCCTCCTGAAGTGGATCCGGCCATGCTCAAGGTCGCTTGTCCCCCGGGCTGGTGGACCTCCAGGCCTGAAGCGGCGGCAGCCTATGCCTTAAGAAAATGCAAATATCTCGACTGGAATGCATATCTGGCTAACAATCCAGATCTGCGAGATCTTTCAGTAGATCCTGTTACACATTTTCTAAAAGATGGACTTTATGAAGGCAGAAAACTTTATTACTGTAAAGAGAATCACAAGCACCATGATACAAATAGTCCTGTATTTTCAATAATACTATATTGTAAAAATGATGAACTTTATATCGATAAATCATTTCACTCAATAACACATCAGCATTTTGATAATATAGAAATATTTATAATAGACGATGCTTCGGATGATAATTCACTTAAAATAATCCAAAAATTTTGTGCAAATGATAAAAGAATTAGAGTTTTATCCTTTTCTTAGGATAAAGGAAAGAATATTTCAAGAAAAATTGCGCTAAATGAATCAAAAGGTTCATATATAATTTTTATGGATGCCTGTGATTACCTTGAACAAGGATCATTACAAACTATTTATGAGGTTATGTTGCAAGGCTATGATCTGGGCGTATTTGCGTTAAACTGGCATAAGAGATTTTTAAGGCCAGCTATAGATTTAAGATACCGCGCCTTGGGTTATGGTACTGTAAACGAGAAATCTTACCATTTATCTAAAAAAGGACACGATGTTCAGAATCTTCTAAATGCCAGACTTCATAGTTATGTATGCACAAGAGATCTTTGTGTTAATGTATTCAACGATCTTCCAGATAATAACTTTTCACAAATGGAAGATGCTCTTGAAGCTTGTATGCTAAAATTGGGGTCTAAAAGTATTAATATTGACAAACGAAAGATTTATGCAGTACGTGAAATAGAACGTAATAATGAAGATCTACTTACTGAAATGGCATTTCCAGTTTTGAAAGGCTATATGGAATCACATGGCCACAATGAAGATCTAAAAGATGTGATGAGTAATTTCGTTAGCGCCATGATTCCAGCTTGGCTCGATTTACATTCAGGAGACAATATAAGAAAATTATTTGATTGTCTGGTCCAACAATTTGGTATCTACGAGATTCTAAATTATCTCATGGATCACCACGGCAAGGACTGGGAACTAATTGCAAGCCAGTTTCAGCATTACGGCTCCATTGCAGCAACTATACAACCGAAGCGGATTGGCATTCTCTACACCATGCTTGGCAATGGAGGCGCTGAACGTGTCATACTTGAACTTGTGAAACTTCTGGATGCCGCTGGATATGAAGTCATCCTTTTTCTCGGGCGTCCAAATGAGAATGAGAAAGAACTTCCGAATCATGTAAAAAGGATTTACGTCGGCGCCCAGGATGAAACACAGAAACAATTCAAGGAGCATTTAAAGACACTTGGAATGAGTCTTGAGCAGCATCCAGTTGATGTTATGCTGTGCCATGCAGTTTATTTTGGTGATCTGCTTTGGCAAATAATGCTAATCAAATACATGAAAATTCCTGCGATAATTTTTGTCCATGGCTCGTTTTTTAATAAGCTCGTGGCGCCCCCCACAAAATTTGATATGCAAACTCAGGCAGCAATCCTGCGCTGTGCTGATAAGGTATCTGTATTGTCTCCATATGAGGAACTTTATTACCGTACTCTGGGGGTCGATGCCGTATATATTCCAAATCCTGTAAGGCTTCCAGGTATAGATGAGCATATAAATACCGACTTTGATAATAGGAAGGATAACATAATAGTTTTTGGCAGAATGCAAGAATCTTCAAAAAATATGACAGATTGCCTATTAATTTTGCGGGAGGTTGCAAAATATAGAAAATCAATTAAAATGACTTTTATTGGCTCATTTACCCAAAATTATATTAAGACGGATTTTGAAAACAGGGCTAGAAAACTGGGAGTACTTGACAGGATCTCAATTACTGGCTGGGTGAATGATTCACACAAATATATTGATGCCTCTGCGATTCTTCTTTCTTGCGCATATACAGAATCTTTTTCATTGACAATTGTGGAAGCGCAATCAAGAGGGCTGCCAGTTATTATGTATGATATGCCTATCGCTCCAGCCATAAATAATAAAAGCATAATAAAAATAAGGCATGGAGCGATAAAAGATGCCGCCAGGAATATTCTATCAATACTTGAGGACGAGGTAAAATGGCATACGCTTTCCCAGATTGCGAAAGAAAATAGTCTTAAATTTTCTTCGCTTGAATATCTTAACAAGATAATTAATTTATTAAATAATTATAATAAATATTCAATAGTCTCAGATCCCTCCCCAGAAACTTATACAACAATCATGAAGACGCTTGGCTTCTATGGCGCAACTGTGCCGCCATGGTTAAGAAAATGAATTAATATAAAAAATACGAGTCAGGAATGCGCTGGAATTTTGTCCCCAAAGACAAGTTACAAAAGCTGTCTGAAATTGCGCTGAAGCATAATTTGAAGGCTGAGAATATAGGCGACGAACTCGTCATTCAGCTGCTTCAGCAATTGGATTTATTTGACGTAGAATTTTATGAGACAACATACCCTGATGTGAAAAATGCTGACATTGATCCATTGATGCATTATATAAAAATTGGCTGGAGGGAAGGCAGAAACCCAAATATCTGGTTCGATACGAACCTGTATGTGCGGGAAAATCCAGAAATTATTGTAAATCCTTTTCTTCACTTCATAATTCACGGATTTAATGAAGAAAGACGCCCAAATTCACAGGAGCGAAAAAAAAGGGGGCGCTTAATTGTTTCCCTGGAGGCAACAGCAAGCGAATATGACACTATCGCTGCAACTATTGAATCCCTTCTTTGTCAGAGCATGCCTGCTGACAAAATAATAATACAGATGTCAAAGAATTCCCTTTTAGATCAGCAATATGTATATAATTTTATCGAATTGATAGATAGAGGACTCGACATACACTGGCATGATGAGCCGGAAGGATACGGCGCTGTCATTCCCGCATTGATCAATTACCCTGATGATATTATAATTACATGCGGATGTGAGCGATCCCTTGAGCCAGATTTTCTTGAGAAGCTCTGGGAAGCATATATCAGAAAGCCCTCAGACGTGCACTGTTTTTTCGCTTCAAGGTTGAACCTGGAAAAGGGCAATACCCCTCTCCCGCCAGGAGAACATGAGAATGATCCCGCTGCCTCCTTTCTCATTATTCCCCATGCTCGGCATGGAATGCTTTTGCCGCCCCGGGTCTGGAGTCCCATTGCTACAGAACGCGCGATTTACTCAAGGCACGCACCCAGGTGCCCTGATCTTTGGTACTGGATGATGAGTGTATATTCAGGAATAGCAATAAATACAGTTCCTGATGAATCTGGAAAAAGCAGGACAATTGAAATTATCCATGATATAAGCAAGTTAGAAAAAAATCAGAAACAAGAGTTGATTAGTTTACTATATTTTTTCAAAGACGAAATCATGCATAAGCTAAACATTAGCATTTATGATGCATGCCTTAAGAACGAAGTGAAGGATGCCTATTATAATAAATATAGAAAGAACCTAGATTTTGCTAATATAAGTTCTTTTACGGAAAAAATACAATATCTTAAGGTCTATGATGATTTACCCATCAAATCTTTATTATCTGACAAATATCTAATAAGAAAATATATCCGCGATAAGATAGGTGAGGAGTTCTTAATCCCATTACTTGGCATCTGGCCCACATTTGAACAAATTAATTTTGACATATTACCGAAGCAGTTCGTTTTAAAAACTAACCACGCAAGTGGTTCAAACCAAATTATAAGATCAAAATTTTCGATTAATAAGAACCAACTTCAGATAAAATTTAATAAATGGATGAGCAAAAATTATGCACTAAATTGCTGGGAAATGAACTATTTTAATATTAAACCATTAATCATGGCTGAATACTTTCTTGGAGACAATATATCAGATTACAAATTTGTGTGTAGTCTGGGAAGAATACTTTTCATATATGTTGATGTAAACAAAAATTCTGATTACCGAAGAAATATTTATTCTGAAGATTGGATTCTCCAGGAATGGAATCTACGCTTTAGAAATTCGGATATTGATATTCCAAGACCAGAGCGTCTCGACGAAATGATTGATATTGCGCGTTTCCTTTCAAGACAATTTAAACTTGTAAGTATAGATTTTTATTACTACAATAATAATATCAAGATTGGAGAAATGACATTCTATCCAGGAGCAGGCTATAACACTTTTTATCCATTAGAGGCTGACTATTTAGTAGGAAAGCATATTCAAATTTATTAAACGCAAAAAAGGAATGCAAAAAATGGAAATCCCTGTCATTTTCCAAGCGCCATTAGACATTTTTGGCGTATGCAATGAGCCAGTTACTCAAACCGAAAAAAGATTAATTACTTCAATCCATAAAGAATTTAATAAAGCCCCTGCAATTGATACATCAAAGATTAGGGCTTTTCGATTGATGAAAGGAAAGAGAAGATGGATGGAGATCGGTACTGAATCAAAAGCAAATCTTGCATATATGACACATATTTTAGATGACCCCAATTTAATAATAGATATAGATATTCATAACAATGAAGAAGGCAAGAAAAGATTATATGATCTTTCTGATAATCTTAATTATCATTTTCTGGAAGGAAGCAGTAGTGATGCTATAATAAAAAACAGGATTGATAAAATTTTGAGCGGGATAAAGTTAGATGGATTATTTATAGATGGAAACCATATGTTTAATTACGTTTTTAATGATTTTGCCTCTTATTATAAATATTTAAGTTCAGATGGATTTATTTTTTTTCACGATATATATTTCATCGGTCATTCAAAATCCAAAGGCGTTGCTCAGTTTCTTTCTTGGTTGAGCACAATACTTCCAGTTTATCAAATATCCGGAGACAGGGCTGCATCTCTTTATATGCCACACTATTCGCCAGAAACAGTTTGGGGTGGTATAGCTATTGTTACTATGAAGGATATTTTAGCATTAGAAAAAAAGTTAATATATTAGAATTATGAAATTTCCTAGTCAATAATACAATTATTGTATTTTTGATTCTAATTATAATGCTTAAATTTATTTAAATATTTATTATTTTAATTAAAAACTCGATCAATTCAATATGTTTATCAAAATTAGCCTCTTTTCCTGCTTTTCAGTTCATTATTTTAAAAATACATGCGCCTGCATTACCCCTAGAGCTCTTCCGATCTACACACAAAAAGGTTATCCCAATGACACTAAATGCCTTTGTCGCCAAAAACGCGCCAACTGCCTGCAAGGGCCTTTTGCTCTCCATTGGCATGAGCGGCGCTGTGATTTTTGGCGTTGCCATGAATGCGCCCGATCTCTCCTCCTTTGCTGCTTTCGGCTCCATGCTGGCTCTCAACATCACGCCCAGGCATGGCGCGATCGCGAAAATATTCGGCGCTTTCGCCGGCTGCCTGTTCCTGCTGCTAGCTGCCTGCCTGGGCGTATTCCTGTCCAAATCCTCTTTCCTGGCCCTGGTGCTCCTGTTTTTCTTCAGCTGGCTGGCCGCCCTGCCCAAAAAGGATATCATGTATATCAGCTTTGTGGTCAAATTCGCAGCCATCGCCGTGCTTCTGAATTATTTTGATTTTTCCTTTTCCCTGCCAATGGGCCTTTATTTTTGCGGCGGCCTCCTGCTGGGCCTTTTCCTGAGTCTTGCGGCGACTGCCTTTGAAACAGAAAACGAGCAGCGTCCCATCGACCAGCTGCGCAAGCTGCTGCATGGCGACATCAACAGTATCGGCTACTCCCTCACTGTTCCCGTAACAGTTGTCATATCCTCGCTTATTGCCGCAAACTTTTCCTACGCAAACCCGGCCTGGGTCGGGCTTACTGTGATATTTGTCTCCAATTCAGATCCGCATCTGGAATTGAAACGGGCCTTCGCCAGAATCACGGGCACAATTGCTGGCACAGTTTTATCCTATTTTATTCTGGATGCGATTCAGCTCCCCTTGCGCCTTGCCCTGATAGTGGGCGTGCTGGCCTTTTTTCTGCCTTTTGTTTCCAGGCGCTACAGCCTCTTCAGCCTCCTCATCACATGCATTGTGCTGATCCTGATCAATATCGCCATGTTTGCCCAGGGCGGAGACATGGACCTGCTTTTGTGGCGCTCCATAGACACCGTCTTTGGCTGCGGCTGCGTGATGGTCGCAAATATCCTCATGCGTTTTATCCAGCGCAAGTCCGCGCATGAATGAGCAGGGAGATGCCTGCCAGCCTTAATATGCATTTGACGGCATGACGAAAAAAAGATAGGAAAATCAATAGCAAGGCCAAATTCGGCCATGCCATGCAACGTCAACTGCCGGAGAAATTATGAAAGGACTGGTGAAAATCGCCGCGCTGGCCACACTGTTGCTGGGCTTTGCGTTTTCAGCCCTTGCGGAAGAAGGGCGCCTGAATTTCATGCTGATCAACCTAACCGGGCAGGATATAACTGATGTCAGGATCTGTCCGACGTATTATCCCCAGTACCAGAGCGAGAACCTGCTTCGCAATGCCCTGGCGCCCGAGCATCACATTTATATCGGGCCCAATTATTACGGAGAGCAGATATTCTGGAATATCGCCGTGAAATGGGCAAATGGCCACGAGCAAACTTTCAGCAAGCTCAGGCTCACGCGCTACAACACCTATACGGTATATTCCACTCCCCAGGGCATCCGGATTCGCCAGACTTTTGATCCGCAAAACGCCCGCTACGCCTTTGGGCCGGAGGCTCCGTCGTACATGGGAGCAAAGCCCGAGGTAAAAGTGGCGGCCACCAGTCCCAAAAAGCTGAATGCGGCGCTTGCCCTGGCGGTGGACATGAATGCGGAGCCTGGCAAGAAGGCGGACGCGCAGGCCGACAAGCTCGCTTTTGGCGCGCAGGACAGGATTTCCGACAAGGCAATGGCAATCAAGACCACGGCGGAAGTAACGCGCGCCGGCAAGAACATGGCAGTCAATCCCAAGGGCGAGTTCAAGGCTGGCGACAAGATCAGGCTGCGCTTCACAACCAACAGGGATGGACATGTTTACTGGGTGAAAAAGGATGGGGAGAGCAATTATCACATTCTTTACCCGACAGCGCAGGATGGCTCCGGCGTTTCCGGAAACAGGATCTATACGATTCCCGCTTCCGAGCCGCTCCAGTTTGATGGCAGCGCCGAGACCCTGTTTGCCATTCTTTCGCCAACAGATGTGACGGATCTTGCCAAGGCTGCCAAATTGCAGGCTGAAGGCAAATTCACGGAAGCTTCAAAGCTGATTGCCGCGCTTGTGGACAGGCACGAGCAGCAAAAGAACACGAATACGGTAATCATCGAGGAAGAAGACGAAGATGACGTCAATATGCAATCGCAGCTGGCGGATGGCGAGTTCGTGGGCGAATACGAAATTGGCGGCGAATAGGCATTCCTGAAATTGAACACGAAAAAGGGGATCTCCGGCCTTGCGGGAGATCCCCTTTTTGCGCGTTAAAGCAAGGGGTTGCCTGAACTATTCCGGAATGGCGGAACTTTGGATTGAATAGGGGCGGATAGCGCTAAGCGCGATGCTTATTGTCGTCATGTTGTGAAGGATCGCCGTAAGCGCCGGGCCGAAAAAGCCGGTTAGCGCGCCCAGAAGATAGAAGGAATTCAGTCCGATGCCGAGCTTCACATTCAAATGAATGCGCTGCATTGCCTTGCGTGAGAGAACGGTTATCTGGGGGAGCCCGCCAAGAGATGGCTGGGTGAGCAATACATTCGCTACAGCCCGGGCAAGATCAGTCCCGTCCCCCATTGCCACGCCCACTGCGGAAGCAGAGAGTGCCGGCCCGTCATTTATGCCATCGCCGACCATCATCACGCGCCAGCCCTCCCTGCCCAGACGCTGGATTATATCCGCCTTGTCATCAGGCAGGACATGGGCATACACTTCGGAAATGCCGGCCTGACTGGCTATCGCATCGGCTGTGCGCCTGTCATCTCCGGTGATCATGGCTATCCTTGTGAAGCCGAGCTTGCGCATGGCCGCAATTACCGCGCTGGCTTCCGGGCGCAACGGATCAGAAATCACGCACATTCCCGCGGCTTTTCCGCCAATGGACAAGAACAGCAACGTATTTCCAAGAGCCTGTTCACTTTCAATCTCCCTGGAAAACACATCCAGGCTCACGCCTTCCTCCGCCTCTATGTAATGGCGGCTGCCAAAAAATACCGGCTGTCCTGAAATGCTGGATGAAATGCCATGCGCGACCACATATTCCACTTGCGCATGTTCTTCCTCATGCCCTACATGTTCCTTTTTTGCCTGCCGGACAATGGCCCTGGAAACAGGATGGGGAAAATGCTCCTCAAGGCAGGCCATGATCTTCAGGATTTCCCTGCGGTCATTGCCAGGCGCGGGAACAATCCGCACGACTTCCGGCCTCGCCCTTGTGAGTGTTCCTGTCTTGTCAAGAACCAGGGCGTTTGCGCCCGCAATAGCTTCAAGATACTTGCCGCCCCTGACTGCCGTGCCATTCTTCGCCCCTATCCGCATGGCGGTCAGGGCAGCCAATGGAGTCGCCAGCTTGAGCGTGCAGGAGTAGTCCACCAAAAGAACTGATGAAGCGCGCATCAAATTGCCAGTAAGCAGCCACACAAGTCCGGCCAGGGCAAAAGTAAGCGGCACGGCCTTGTCTGCAAGCCTGGTGTAATGGGCTTCAATGGCGGATTTTTGAACCTCGGATTGCTGAATGAAGCTGAGCACCTGATGCAGCCTGGTGCTTTCACCCGTCTGGCTGACCTTTATAACTATGCGGCCGGATTCCACAATCGTGCCAGCGTACACAGCGCCGCCCTTGCCGCGTTCCACCGGAATCGGCTCGCCTGTGAATGCCGCCTGGTTTACGAGCGCCGAGCCTGCCCTGATAATGCCGTCCACCGGAATGCTTGAGCCCGCATTGACGACGACCAGATCGCCCTGCCTGACCATTGCAATCGGCACTTTTACTTCGGCATCTTCCTCGTCCAGCACCCAGACCTTGTCAACATCCAGGGCGAGACTCTCGCCAAGGGATGAAAGCGAGCGCTGCCTTGTCCACACTTCAAGCGCGTCGCCAACAGCCAGAAGCATGGACAGCATCGCGACTGTGCCATAATCCCCATTCAGCATTGATACCGTCAGGGCGGAAGCATCCAGCACGTCCACATTCAGCCTGCCCCTCGCAAGGGAGCGAATTCCTTTCATGATAAACGGCAGCGCGGCCAGCGAGCTGATCACAATCCTCCAAGAGGGAGGCAGGAAGGGCCGCAGGAGAAAGTACCTCGCCACTCCAATCCATGCGCCTGCCGGATTTTCACCTGTCAGAAGGTCTTCGACCTCTTCGGCTGTAATGCCCTTGTGAGCCCGCCAGTCAAAATCCCTTTCCAGAAACCGGATCGCGGCCTCCTTGTCCGCTTCCCTGTCCGCAAAGAACAGGACGCTTTTTGTCAGATGATTAATCTGGACGCCTGTGATGCCCCGGATTTTGGCAAGCTCGCGCGTCATCGCCCTGGCAATGCGCGCGCTCACAAGATCAGAATGGCGAAGACGAACCCTGTAGCCATGCCACCGGTTCGCAGGCAGTTCATGCACTCTTTCGCACTTGCCCGCGCTGGCTGAAAACGCCGGGGCCATGCTCGTCATTCCGCCTGCGCTCCAGCGCCGGAATTCTTCTCCATATTCTCCTCATTCACCTTGTCGCGGGCCTCAGCCGCCATGTCCTCGATATCCTCTTTCACTGCGGCCATTTTACGCATCATCTGATCCTTGATGACCAGTCCCCTGGCCATGCAATCAGTCGCAATTGGCTTCATATAGCTGAAATCAAGCCGGTTGCGATTCAGGCAAGCCAGACCCGCGGCTCCGGCAATTGCGCCGCCAAAAAAAGCCCAGAAAATTTTTGCGCCGCTACTCATGCGTTCTGTCCTCCATGCGAAAATTTTGTTGGCCAGAGCTTGCATGAAAATCCGAAATATGTCAATGAAACTGAAAACTAAATTCAAATCCATTGTTTGACACTGAGGTAAAGACCATGAAAAGCTATCTGAAGCATGTGTCAGCCGAGCGGGCCCGGCTACGCCATCCGGCATTTGCCAAACCCCAAGCGCGGCAGCTGGCATTGGAAGTTCTGCAAAAACAGCCCGGAATCGCCGGCGTCAAGCCCGGTCCGGAATCCTTTTTGCTTTATCTTGAAGCGGATGCCAATCTGGATCAGATATGCCTGAATCTGGAAAAGAACGTTCCCGAACTGGCCGCA
>JAAUYW010000086.1 GCA_014804915.1 Desulfovibrio sp.
ATTTGCGGCTTTCCTGAAGCGGAGCTGGCGCGCCTTTTTCGCCAGGTTCAGAAAGAATACGGCGCCAATACGATATTTGACAAGCATATGCAGCAGAATCTGCTGACGCTGGCAAGAAACGTGGAGCTGGCCAGAAAGAAGGGAATTTCGGCGCTAAATGAAAAAACCATCCTGAAAAGCACATTGCCGGAATCGCATTTCAGGCAGATCAGATTTTAGGGCTTCTTCAAGACTATTTTGCTCCGGTCGTCCGCGCGCTTTCCCGCTCCGGACGCGGACGGCTGATGGCGCGTCTTCTCTGGCGCGCCAGTTCGCGCAAATCCGCCACATTGTCGCTTTCATCCACAATTTCGCTGCCAAGCATTTCTTCAAGCACGTCTTCGAGAGAGACGACGCCGGCCAGGCCCCCGTATTCGTCTAGAACAGCGAAGAGATGAACGCGCGACTTGAGCAGCTCGCGCAGCAGAATATCGAGAGTCTGTGTTTCCTGGACAAAATGCAGCGGGCGCATAATGGCTGAAAGCGGCAGATCCAGCTTGCCCTGGGCGTAGCACTGGCCAAGCGTGCGCCTTTCAATCAGGCCGACAAGGTCTTCGTTGTTTTCGCCATAGACCGGAATGCGGCTGAAATGCCAGATGCGCGGATCCCTGTAGGCGTCGCCCACAGTGATGTCATCAGGCAGGGAAAAAACCACGGTGCGGGGCGTCATGATATCGTAAACGCGCTTCTGGTCCAGATCCAGCACATTGCGCACAAAATTCTCTTCGTAAGGCTGGATGCCTCCAGCCTTGCGCGACAGGCTGGTCATTGCGCGGATATCATCTTCCGAGATCTGCGGCCCCTTCTGGCCAGGGGTGAGAAGCCTTGTCAAAATGCCAGTCAGCCAGAGCAGGGGCGAAAGGCAGGCAATCATCGCGTCAAGCGGCCGCGCCAGAAAGCGGGCGACTGGCGTGGCGTGGGCCACGCCAAGGGTCTTGGGCACTATTTCGCCAAACACCAGAATCAGGATGGTAAAGACAGCGGTGAAGAGCACCATGCGGTCGGGGCCATAAACAGCAAGAAAAGCCGCGCCAGCGACAGTTGAGCCGGCTGTGTTTGCGACAGTGTTGAGCGTGAGAATGGCAGCGATCGGCTTGTCCACTTCTGAGCGCATCTTGAAGAGCAGCTTGCCGGATTTCCGGCCGGCATCGCGGAGCTGTTCGATTGCGGACCAGGGAATGGCATAGATGGCGGCTTCGGCAAGCGAACAGGAGAAGGAAATCAGGATGGCCGCGCTGACGGCGATGATCAGGATTAGCATGGAATGTTCCTGAAAATGGAGGAATGGGTTCGGAGCGGGCTGGATTCTGCGTCAGGCATTGGCAACAGGAGTTTTGCCGAGGCCAGCGAGCACTCCGGCAATGATTGCGGCAAGCTTTGGAGCGGTTTTTCTGGCCTGGCTGATAACTGCCGCAAGGGGGGCAGGACCCATGCAGTCAGGCAGATTGAGATTGGTCAGGCAGGAGAGGCCGAGGCACTTCAGGCCGGCGTGCCTGGCCGCTATCACTTCCAGGGCGGTGCTCATGCCGACGGCGTCTGCGCCCCATTGCCTGTACATTCGCGTTTCTGCCGGCGTTTCCATTTCCGGGCCGTGAACTCCAATATAGACTCCCCTGGGAAGCGCTATCTGGCTGGCCAGCGCAGCATCGCAGGCAAGCGCGATCAGATCGCGATCAAAAACCTGGCTCATATCCGGAAAGCGCTCGCCCCAGGCATCGCAATTGGGACCGGTGAGCGGGGAGAGGCCCGTATGGTTGATCAGGTCGGAGAGGCAAAGCAGGCTGCCTGCTGGAAACAGGGGGTTGAGCGAGCCTGCCGCGTTGGTGATAATGAGATATTCGCAGCCAAGACTTGCCATGACCCTGACGCCCATGCAGACCTCGGCAGGCCGATAGCCCTCATAAATGTGGAATCTGCCGTTTTGAATCAGCGCCGGCACGCCGCCAGCGTCGCAGACCAGGAATTCGCCCTTGTGGGAAGCCACGCCAGGCATGGGAAAGCCAGGCAATTGTGAAAATGGAATGGCGGCCGCGGCTGGCAGGAGGCTGGCAAGCGCATCCGACAGGCCAGTGCCCAGAACTATTCCGACGCGGGGTCTGAAAGGGCGCGCCAGGCTCTCGCGTATCGCCTTTGCAAGCGCCATTGCGGCAAGCTGGACATCCTCTGGATTTTGCATAGAATGTATACTCGAAAAGCACGTTGGAGTTCGCTAAATCAGGATAACGCGGTATGGCAGCAATCTCAAGAGCAAAGAAACAGGAAGCCAAAGCGCCAGGCCAGACGCCGGCCGAGGAGAAGCCGGATATTCGGGCGCACAAGATTCTGGTGGCAAATCGCGGCGAAATAGCGATGCGCATCATGGCGGCCTGCAAAAAGCTGGGCATACCGTACGTCGGCATTTATACCGCAGAAGACGAGCAGTCAGGCCATGTTGCCATGGCCAGGGAGCCAGGCTGCGAAGCCGTTCGCGTTTCATCGTATCATGACGCAAACGAGCTGATGGCAGTGGCTGACCAGACCTCCTGCACCGCCGTGCATCCTGGCTACGGCTTTTTTGCCGAGGATTTCCGCTTCGCAAGGCGGGTGAGCAAGCGGGACAGGAAAATGATCTTTATAGGGCCGTCCTGGAAAATAATTCGCGAGCTGGGCGACAAGATCAATACCAAGCGTTTGGCCCGCAGCCTGGATGTGCCGACTGTGCCTGGCTCTGACCGGCCGATTTACGATGAGCTGGAGGCAGAGAGCATAGCCAGGTCCCTGTTCGAGTTTCAGGAGCGCCAGGGCATAGAGCGGCCCCTGGTGCTGGTCAAGGCATCTGCTGGCGGCGGAGGCATGGGCATTGAGGAGGTCTATGATCCGGACCAGTTCAGATCGGTCTATCGCAGAATCCGCAATTACGCGCTGCGACAGTTCAAGGACGAGGGCGTTCTGATAGAACAGAGGATTACGGATTTCAATCATCTTGAAGTGCAGGTTGTTTCGGATCGCTCTGGCCGCAATCCCGTGCATTTTGGCACGCGCAACTGCTCCATCCAGTCCACTGGCAGGCAGAAGCGGCTTGAGGTCGCGCCAGGTTTTGCGCCTGAATCGATTGACTACAGCTTTGACGCCAGCAGGGTGCTGACCAATATTGTTGACTATTCCCTGGCCATGGCGCGCAAGGTTGGCTACGACAATGTCGGCACCTGGGAATGGATCGTAACCAGAAAGGGCGAGCCTTTCCTGATGGAAGTGAATACTAGAATCCAGGTTGAGAACGGGGTTTCGGCCTGTATTGCCAGGATAGGCGGCAAGGAGGGCGTGGACCTGATTGCCGAGCAGATTCGCACGGCGCTGGGCGAACCCCTGGGCTATGCGCAGGCTGATATCGCCACGGAGGGCATAGGCATCGAGTACCGGATAATTGCCGAGGATCCGGACAACAATTTTACGCCCTGGGTGGGCAGGATAGAGCGGTTTGACTGGGAGCCGCAGTCATGGCTGCAAGTGCTGACGCATGTGCCCAGCGACAGGCCCTACGATATTCCAACCGAATTTGATCCAAATCTGGCATTGGCGATAATCTGGGGCAGGGATATTGGGGAGGCCAGGGCAAGAGGACGCCTGTTTCTGGATTCGCTGCATCTGGAAGGCAAAAACGGCGCAGGCGAGCCTTTGCGGTCCAATGTTGAATTCCTGCGCGCAAATACTGACCACATCTTGCAGTTCTAGCAGGGCAAGACCAGATGATGGATAACAATATAGCCAAACGGATTCAGGGCCTGCGGGACAGGCTTGTCTATATGCAGGATATTTTCGCAGGCAAGCACTCCGAGGATGCGGAGGCCCTGGAGACGCGCCTTGCGCGCTTTGAGGAAAGGGCGTCCAAAGACGAGCTGAGTGATCCGTATGCCGAGCTGGCAAGCGTGGAGGATCACTTCACGCATGTTGAGCAGAAGCTTGACAGGGAAATCACGCCAATGGACCGCGTGCGCATTGTCAGGCATCCGCAGCGAATTTGCCTGCGCGACATACTTGAAAATGTCTATGATAATTTCACGGAAGTCGGCGGCCAGGATGAGCACAGCCTTGATCCAAGCATGCTGATCGCGCGCGCCGTGATAGTGCGCAGGCGCGGCAAGAAAACATACGAGCAGTCCGTGCTTGTGATAGGCCAGGAAAAGGGGCATGGCGCGGAATACCGCAACGGCGGCTCGGCCAAGCCCTGGGGCAATGCCAAGGCCCTGCGCTACATGCGCGTTGCGGAAACCGAGGGCATTCCGATTCATGCCTACATTTTCACGCCAGGATCGTTTCCTATTGAGGACTACCCTGGGGCGGCGCAGCAGATTGCCAGAAATATTTACGGCATGGCGGATTTGCGCGTGCCAGTGGTTTCGGTGATCAGCGAGGGCGGCTCCGGCGGAGCCGAGGCCATTGGTCTTGCGGACAGGCGGCTCATGCTCTCGCACGGCTATTATTCCGTAATTTCGCCGGAGGGCGCGGCTGCGATCGAGGGCAGGCTGAAGCAAGGCGAGCGCGCCAGTCCGGAGCTGATCGAGGCCTGCGCGAAGAATCTCTGCATAACAGCGGAAGAAAATCTGCGCTTTGGCTATATTGACCGCATAGTGAAGGAGCCGCCCCTGGGCGCGCGCCCTGGCAATTTTGATTTTTTCAGGCAGCTGCGCCAGGAGGTGCTTCGGGCTACGGACGAGGCTGTCGTTTCGACAAGGCTGCTGCCAGGCTTTCGCAACTGGGCGCTGTCGCGTTTGCGCAAGCCGGATGTGAATATGGATGAAATGTATGTGCGCTGGGATCTTACCGGCGGCGAGCGCGAAAGGCTGCGCGAAAAGCGCCAGCAAAAATTTCTGCGCCTGTCCCGCGCCGCGGCCCATGACCGCAGGCCCTTTGTGAAGAAAACCGCCGGCGCATTCTGGGACTGGCTTGCCAAGCCCTGGATTTCGTTCAAATACGATTTTTATCGCAAGCACCAGCGTAAAATCAGCGGCATGGTGGAAGAGGTCGCCAATGAATGGGACACTTTCAAGATGCGAGTTGCCGCGCCGTTTCGCAATCTCTCAAGCTCCAGGAAGGCCAGGGAGCAGGAAAGCGAGCTGACTTCGCTTTCAGCGTGGTCAGGCGAGGAGCGCAAGAGCAAATGGAACTACATTTCGCCGCGCTACAAGATAGACAGGGCGATTACATGCCCAAACAGCGCTTCCTACGGCTGCCTTGATCTCTGGGGGCCGGATCTTTTCGCCGAATTCGCGGGCGTATGCAGCCATTGCGGCTATCATTTTCCAATGGAGCCGGAGTGGTATGTCAAGAATGTTTTTGACGCCGGCTCGGTCATTGAATTCAACAGCGAGATAGAGGCTGGCAATCCGCTTAATTTTCCCGGATTTGACGAGCGCATTGCCGAGGCGCAGAAAAAGACCGGCGCCAAAAGCGGCTGCATGACTTTTGAAGCCAGAATTGACAATATCAAGATGATTGTCGCCATGCTGATGGGCTCCTTCCGCGGCGGCTCCTTTGGCGCGGCAGAGGGCTACAAGTTTGTCGAGGCTGCGAACAGGGCGGCCAAGAAGCATTATCCGTTTCTGGCCTATTCGCACGGAACCGCGGGAATCAGGATCCAGGAAGGCACGCACGGGGTAATCCAGATGCCGCGCTGCACAGTGGCGGTGCGCCGCTATGTGGAATCCGGCGGCCTGTACATGGTTCTCTATGACACCAATTCCTTTGCCGGGCCGCTTGCCAGCTTTCTGGGCTGTTCGCCCTACCAGTTCGCAGTCAGGTCTTCCAACATAGGCTTCGCCGGGCCCAGGGTGATCAAGGAAACGACTGGCATGGATATTCCGCCAAAGTATCATCGCTCCTACCGCGCATTGTCGCGCGGTCATATCCAGGGCATCTGGGACAGGCGCGAGATCAGGAACAACCTGAAGCAGGCTCTCAAGACAATCGGCGGCAGAAACCTCTATTACAGGTAAGCTGATGGTGGATACGACGGCATTGCTGGAAGAGATCAAGGCTTCCCCCTATCGCGACATAGTTGTGGCGGCGCCGCATACAGGCACGGTCAAATTCGCCCAGGTGGAGACAGGGCAGATGGCGCATGGCCCGCAGGGGCAGTGGAAGGAAAAGCCTGGCACACTGATCGCCACGTTGGAGCGCGAGCGCAATCCGAAGCAGATTCTCGCGCCGGAGAAAGGGGAGATCGTCAAGCTGCATAGCGAGCTTGAGGGCAAGTTTGTGGAGGCTGGCCAGCCGCTGGCCATTTTGCGCCACAAGCTGACGCGCGCTGAAGTGGAAACCCTGATACTCAGGCGGGCCTTGTATCTTTTTCTGGCTCCGGAGCGCGCGAAATATTATTTCACGCCGGAAGTGGACAAGAAGATCCGCGCGGCTGACGCGCATTCCGTTGTTGTGCGCGAAGGCATGGAGCTTTTGATCATGTCGCGCATGAAGCGCGAGGCGCCATTGCGCTATAGCGGGCCGGAAGGGGTAATTTACGCGATTTATTTTCAGTATAATGAAAATGTGGATGCCGGCGATCCGTTAATTGGTGTTTGTCCCAGGGATTCGCTTAACTCCATTCAGGATGTCATCATGCGCGTTCAGACCGAATGGCGGGAGCGGGAATAGTCTGCCGGACTGGCCCTGGAGCATTTTCATAAAGGAGAAAATATGGGCAAGGTATTGCAAATACGCGTCAGCGCGGTAACCTGGGATCCGGATCGCGTGGAGGAGGACTGGCAGAGAATATCCAGGCTCGCGTTCGCCGTGCCAGTCAAACTGGCCGATCATGGCGTGCTGGAAATGGTGCGCGCCCTTTCGGAAGGTCTGGAATTTGAAAAATGGCCGCAGGAGCGCAAGGATGCGCTGGGCCCGGGGATTCGCAAGGCGGCGCGAATCAGGGCGGATATCGAGAAGGCCCTGGCCGACTGGGAGCCCGCCAGAGCCAACCAGCTGAGCGACGAGCTTGAGGATACTCTTGACAGCCTTGAGCGCAGC
>JAAUYW010000087.1 GCA_014804915.1 Desulfovibrio sp.
CTGGTTGGCTTCAGAAGCATTGAAGACCTGCTGAGCCATAAGCCGGATAAAACAAAAAGCGCCTATGATAACAGCTTGTTGGCAATTTGTTCAATCTAAAAATTAGCCGGACAGTTCTGTTGCTCATTTTTTGGCCTTTCATGTGGCTTTCAACCCGTTTTCAAGCTCCAAAGCCAGATCAGGCCACGCTTGCGCTTCCTTCAGGGAAATGTCGCAACCAGGTCGCAAGGCACAAAAAAAGGACAGGCTATCTCTAGCGCTATCCTTTTGAAACAATCTGGTGGGCCCAGCAGGATTTGAACCTGCGACCAACCGGTTATGAGCCGGTAGCTCTGCCAACTGAGCTATAGGCCCGCTTGTCTGTTTACAGAAAAGTACAACCGCTGTCAATCCCGGCATGCGCACCCCTGCGAACGCTTTTTTGGATAATGAGAGGCTGCCAGACCTTCCCTGGCGTACTGATGCAAGCAAGTCTTTATCGCTCTGCGCCTTGACGCAAAACAAGCCGGGTGCTAGAGTCGCGGCAACTATAAAAACCATTTGGGCCGCGGCCGCTTCTCCCTGAAACGGCGTTATCTGGATTCTGTTTTGAACGAGGACAAGCACATGAGGAAAGCACTGCTTATGCTGGCAATGGTCCTGGCAGCATCCGCATGTCTGTGGTCTTACGGAGAGGCTGCCGAAGCCGAACTGGAGCCTACTGACAGCGGCGCGCCATCGGCCATTGTCATATTCCCGGTGGGCGAAACGCCCAATCCCAGGGCTGCCGCGATGCCCCCTGTGGCATTCAACCATGTCATCCACGAGAAATGGATGGCAAGGACCGAAAAGGACTGCATTGTCTGCCACCATACGGGCGATGCGGTCGCCTGCACAAATTGCCATACAGTGCAAGGCTCGGAAAAGGCGCATTTTGTAAATCTCGAGCGCGCCATGCATGCTACAGAAATCAGGGAGCGCAAGAAGCACCAGACGCCATCAAGCTGTGTCAGCTGTCATATCCGCCAGACAAGACAGCGCGAATGCGCAGGCTGCCATGGGCATCTGGTTCGCAACGCCCGCGAGAAAGATTCCTGGTGCAATGTCTGCCACAAGATGACTCCTGCCATGACTGCGCAACAGCTTCAGGCAGGAATCGCCAACAAGCTCCCAGAGACACAGAATGAAAAACTGGCGGCGGAAACAGCCCTGGCCCGCGCCCAGACCAAGTACTGGACGCCGCTCAAGGCTCCATACAAGATCAATATTGATACCCTTGCGAATCTCTACAAGCCCTGCGTTTTCAACCATCGCCATCATGTGATTTCACTTATGGAGAATATCGGCAATAACAAGCTCGCAGGCGCTTTCCACACAGAGCAGGCCACCATCTGCGTAACCTGCCATCACAACAGTCCTCCATCAGCGACGCCGCCAAAATGTTCAAGCTGCCACAGCAAGACCCTGGATTTCCTGCGTGAGGCCAGGCCAAACCTCATGGCGGCTTTTCACCTTGAGTGCATGAGCTGCCACAAGGACATGAAGGTGGCCAGACCGCGCAACACTGACTGCAATACCTGCCACAAATTGCAGCCTGGCGCCAACGCGCCCATGGGAGGGAACCTATGAACCGCAGAAAATTCCTGACTTTCCTGGGCGCGTCAGGCGTGGCTTCCGCGCTTGCGACTGCAAAAGTAGCCAAGGCCACGCCCCATGTTTTTCCGTACTATGCAGACAGCTACGGCGTGCTGCATGATACAACGCGTTGCATAGGCTGCAGGCGCTGCGAGGCAGCCTGCCAGGAGATCAATCATCTCCCGAAGCCGGAGAAGCCCTTTACCGACCTTTCAGTATGCGACAAGCCGCGCCGGCTGACTGCATATGCCTGGACTGTGGTCAACAAGTATCAGGTGAATGGGCAGCCCTTTTTCCGCAAACTCCAGTGTTTCCACTGCAACGATCCAGCCTGCATGGCCGCCTGCTTCACCAAATGCTATACGAAACTGCCGGACGGCGCTGTCTATTATGACGGCAGCCAGTGCGTTGGCTGCCGCTATTGCATGGTCGCGTGTCCCTTTTACGTGCCAGGCTTCCAGTATGATCTTGCATGGGATCCGCTGATACAAAAATGCACATTCTGCGAAGATACGCGCCTGAAAAAACACCAGCTGCCGGCATGCGTTGAAGCGTGTCCTGTGGACGCGCTCACCTTCGGGCGCAGAAGCGACCTGATCAAGATCGCGCGCCAGAGAATCAATGAAAACCCAGGGCAGTATGTAAATTACGTATACGGCGAAACAGATGCCGGAGGCACGGCCTGGATGGTGCTCGCGCCAGCGGCCGGCGCTGATCCCGGGCCGGTGGATGACATTGAGGTGACGGGCAAGCAGCTCAAGCAGCTTGGTCTGGATACGGAGCTGGGCAACCAGCCAATGGCCGAGTTTACCTATGGGGCGCTTGGGGCAGTGCCGATGATTGTCGCTTTCTGGCCAGTGCTCTTTGGCGGCGCATACGCAATTACCAAGCGCCGCGAGGCCATGCACAAGGCTGAAGCCGATGCGGCGGCGCAAAAGGCGCGCGAAAATGTAAAGGCCGCAGTCGCGGCCGCTGTGCGCAAGATAGAGGAAACCGAGGGGCCGGCCGCAGCTGAACGCGCCCGCGCCGCCATGACTGACGCCCTGAAGGCCGCGGAAGGGGAGGAAAAATAAATGGCACAGATAGTCATCCCCACCAAGGAAAAGCTGTTCAATCTGGATCCCCTGCTCAAGCCGACACTGGGCAATATCATCACCTGGGTCATCCTGGGCGTTGGGTTCATTATCACCATCATCCGCTTCACTGTCGGCATTGGCTCGGTAACAGCGCTCACAGACGCCCAGCCCTGGGGCCTGTGGATCGGTTTTGACCTGCTCTGCGGCGTATGCCTGGCTGCAGGCGGCTATTTCACAACTGTGGCAGTGTATGTCATGGGAATGAAACATTTTCATTCCGCAGTGCGCCCCGCAGTCACCACCGCTTTCCTGGGCTACGCTTTCGTTGTGGTTGCCCTGCTCTATGATCTCGGCCATCCACTGCGGCTGCCCTATATGTTCTTTTTCCCGGGCACAACTTCAGTGCTGTTCGAAGTGGGCCTGTGCGTGGCCACATACCTGACTGTGCTTTTCGTTGAATTCTCGGTAGCGCCACTGGAATGGCTGGGCCAGAAATTTCCGTTTCTGCTCACATGGCGCAAATGGATTATTCGCATCACTATCCTGCTCACCATTTTTGGCGTAACGCTCTCCACCCTGCACCAGTCCTCACTGGGCTCGCTATACCTGATCGCGCCCGAAAAGCTGCACCCGCTCTGGTATTCGCCATTCATGCCAATGTTCTTCTTTGTAAGCTCCATGGCGGCCGGCGCGTCAATGGTGATTTTCGAAGGAATGTTCGCGCACAAGGGCGCCCATGCCTATATGGATGAAACCCACCTGCGCGAATCGGGCAAGGTTGTGCTGGGCTTCGCGCGCGCAGCCTCCTTTATTCTCATGGCCTATTTCATGCTGAAAGTGATTGACGTGCTGGTGCAATCCAACGCGCACTGGCTCTCAACTGGCTGGGGCACATGGTGGCTGGTTGAAATGCTTGGCTTTGTGCTGCTGCCGGCCCTGCTCTACGCAAAAGGCGCGGTTGACGGCAATGTAAAACTCTGCCAGTACACGTCAGCGCTTGCGATTATTGGCATTGTGCTCAATCGCTTCAATGTCTCGATGATCGCCTTCAACTGGCAGCTGCCTTCAGCCGACCGGTATTTTCCAAGCTTCTGGGAAATCTGGATTTCCATTTTTGTGGTCACCCTGATCGTTACCTGCTACAGGTTCATTGTCTACCACATGCCGGTTCTCTACGAACATCCCGAATTCAAAGGCGAAAGCCACTAAATTCGCAGGAGGCAACCATGGACTACCCGACTTTTTATAGCTATTTTCTTTACACCAAAAACTGGGCCTACATAATGATGATCATTGTGCTCCCCCTTTATGTGGCCTACTGGAATCTGGTTCTCTACCGCAAGGGCAAAAAAGGCAAAAACGGCCAGTAGCGCATGGCGCTATGGCTATGCGGCAAAGGCGGGGCGACCCGCCTTTATTTTCATTCTGAAAGCAAGGAGGAGAAGCATATGTGTCTGGCAATTCCTGCGCAGGTTATCAGGATAGAAAGCGAGGATACAGCCCGGGTGCGAATCGGCGAAAGCTCAACTTTCCTGACAGCATCGACAATGCTGCTGCCAGAGCCAGTGCAGCCAGGGGATTTCGTGATTGTGCATGCAGGTTTTGCCCTGCATAAGCTGGACGAAAAAGAAGCGCAGGACAGCCTGGAAGCCCTGCGCGAAATAGCTGAAGCAGCCTGCGGCGTGCCTGCAAATTTTTAAACCCGGCCTGGCCAGATACCGCACGGGAACAGCAAGCCGGCGACAAAAAGAAGCTACAGGGTGCGGCTCTGGCCAGGCTCCATGCTTATGAACTGGCAAATTGGCGCAATCTCGCCCAGCTTTTTCTGGAATTCGCTCGTATTTTGCGCAAGCACGGGGAATGTCTTCCAGTGCATTGGAATAACGCGGCTGCAATTGAGCAGCCTGCAAGCATGAGCCGCCTGTAACGCGTCCATGGTAAATACGCCGCCAATGGGCAACAAGGCCAGGTCAATGCCATAAATCCTGCCAAACTGGCGCATGGCCGAAAAAAGCCCTGTGTCACCCGCATGATAGAGCACCAGCCCATCAGGCATTTTAATAATATAACCAGCTGGCATTCCTGAATCGCTGGAATGCATGGCTTGCGTCATCGTTACAGCCATGCCGCGATATGTGATCGTGCCGCCAATATTGAAACCAATGCCATTCACAATCTGCTGCTCGGGCACTCCACGATTGCGCATAACCTGCGCGGTGCCAACAATGGCGCCAAGCATGGCGCCGCAGCTCTTGCAGATCTCCACAGCGTCGCCAACATGATCGCTGTGGTCATGCGTGATAAGCACCAGATCAACCGCGCCCACATCGCGCCAGTGTACTCCGTTGCCAGGCGCAAAATAGGGATCAATCAATACGCTTGAACTGTCACACTGTATCTTGAAAGCTGAATGACCATACCATGTGATTACGCTCATCTTGCCCGCCTCGTCGATTGTGTCCTGAAACAGCGCGCCAAAATGCTCTGGGCATTTGAAGCACGCTACTGCCTGCAGGCAGCTCACCCGAAAAATTCTACAATTTCAAAAGCGTCAATGCAAGAGCGCATCGAACAGCCCGATTTCAATGCGAGACAGTTTTTGCCATCCCTACGCGTTACATAACGAAGCTCCAGCGTAAAATTTCAAATTTATTACCATAATGGGGAGTTATTTTCATGTAACCCAATGGATTTTAATGCAGGGGGGAGCCATGCCTGGCTTAAAATTGCGCGATAAGCTTCTTGGCTCACTGCCTATACCCCCTTATCTATACCGTGATTAAATTAGGCTCTGGACTGGGGTTGGTGTTCTTTTCCCTGTATGCGGCTGGCGTAAGCCAGCCCAGACTTCCGTGGGGTCTGGCTTGATTATAATCCTGTCTCCAAAGCTCTATTTTCTCCTGGGCCTCCTCAAGTGATGTGAATATGTGCTGATTGAGACATTCCTCCCGCAATCTTCCATTGAAGCTTTCTATCTGACCATTATCTGTTGGCTTGCCTGGGCGCGTGTAGTTGATGGTTATCCCATTTTTTTCAGCCCAGATTTTTAGCGCATTGCTGGTGAACTCAGGCCGTTGTCCGCGCGCAACGTGCGCGGCATGCGGCCCTGCTCTGCAAGCCGGTTTAGTGCATTCACCACACCCTGGCCGCTTTGGGAAAAACCGACTGCCAGAATCGGACAGGAACGATCCCACAAATCTATCATACTCAAGATACGGATTGTTCGTCCA
>JAAUYW010000088.1 GCA_014804915.1 Desulfovibrio sp.
ATCTGCATCGATATGGTCAAAATCGCTAAATATCAGCTTCAGGTCAGGCATTGAACTGGCTGCCCTTGCCACCTCTTGCAGGGCATCCGGGGCAAGCAGATCGTCATTGTCCATAAATGCCGTCCAGGGCGCGTCCACCAGCTCAAGCGCGCTGTTTGTGGCCCGTGAGATATGGCCGTTCTCATTTCTGAAAACAACCCTGATCCGCCTGTCTTCACTGGCGAGCGCTTCGAGCATTGGACGGATTTCAGGAGCTATCGAGGCGTCATCAGCCATGCAGAGCTGCCAGTTAGGATAGGTCTGGCAGCGCACGGATTCCACCGCCTGCCGGAAAAACGAAAGATTGGGATTATATACTGGCATGGCCACGGCAATTGCGGGCCAGTCCGGGCCAGGCTCCACCCTTTTCGGCTGGGCGGCAGGCGCAAGCTCCAGCCAGGCGTCGTAAACTGCCGGGCAGCGGTCCAGGGAGCGGTTATAAATCCCCGCGTTCTTCAAAAGGGTCATCCCCTTGCGCAGTAGTCCATAATGGAAAGAGCGGGCGCGACTTTGCCAGCCTCTGATCGCCTCCGCCAGTGGCGCGCAGCCGAATTCTTCAGCCCAGGCCAGCTTCCTGGCAGCCTGGGTTTCATACCAGCGGAACTGGGCTGGCAGGTAACAGGGATATTCGCGGACAAGATTCAGGCAAGCAGCGGCTTCGCTGCTTTCCAGGGAAGAAAGCCAGGCAAGCAGGGTTTCCGGTTTTGGATCATTGCGCCAGCGAAACCAGGCGTCTCCGCAATCACAAAGCCAGGCTCCCTTTGGCCCCTCCGCAAGCCAGGCGTTTATCCCGTATTCCAGATTATCGGCAGCTGCCTTGCTGAAATAGTCTGGAACAAATGTCCCAGGCATGATCTTGCCCCGCATATTCAGACTGTTCAGCACGCCAAGAAGGCGCAACTGCCCCGCCCTGTTTTCATAAGCTGCCATCGCCTGCGGCACTGTGGCAAACCCGCCCGGTCTTGCAGCCGCCAGATCCCTGCAAAAGCCGATAAAACCGAGATCTCCGGAACCAATCCCGTGCCTGCGGATGTCTTCAACACGGACAAGCAGGAGCCCGGGATGGCCAATCTGGAAAGTCCTTTCCCTTTCTGCCAGGGGGTTGCCGCGGGGCAGGCCCTCGTAAAGGTAATGCAGATAGCCCAGGCTATCCGCCACAGTGCCAAGGTAGGAAATGGCGGCGCGATCATAAGTGGTAAAGACGGGATTCGCGCCAGCCAGTTCAGGATTTGCTTCAAGGCGCCGGGCCAGGATCCGAATCGTCTCTCCGGAAAATTCCGACAGGTTTGAAACCAGAAGCAGCATCGCCTCTGGCCGCGCTGTTTTCGCTATCCTGTTTGCAGCAGCGGTCCAGCTTTCAATTTCCGGCTCCTGGCCGCAAATTTCCACATCCGGCCCAGGCGCTTGCTCCTTTTCCCTGAAACCGGCCAGCCAGATCTTCTGGCAAAGCCCGCTTGCCCGCAAGCCCGGGATCGCCTTTTCAGGTCCTGTTTCTGCCTCCCGGTACACAAGCGCAATCAGTTCAGCCATCTGGTTTCCCTATGATTTAAAAAAGGGACGCCGCCATGACGTCCCTTGCGAATCAGGAAGCTATTGCCCTGGTCAGGCGTTGAGCTCGCGTGATTTTTCCATTGCCTTCATTTGCTCGTCAAAATCGCAGAATCCGGCCTGATGCAGGGCATCCTCCACAGTTTCCGACCAGTTCCAGCCCGCGTAGAGAACAGGCTTGTGGAATGTATTGCGGAAATTCATGAATTCGGCCCTGTAGAAGTCTTCCTTGGGCGTGCCAAGATGATCGCGCAGCTGCTCATGCTTGCGCTTGAGCTCATCCTCGTACCATTCCTGCAGATCCTTTGGCTCGGTATAGCGCTTCAGGATGTTGCCATAGCCGGCCTTTTCCATCAATGCGACCAGCTTGGCATGATGCTGTCTTGTCAGCCATTCGCCCAATTTTGAAGTCGGAATGTTCTCTGCCTCAACCGCTGCGATGTCAAACACGGTCTGATAATAGGTGTCCGGCACAACCGAGGCAGAAGTGATGCCGGCAATTGCGACGAGGCCGCGGATTATCTTGCTGTTGGAAACGCCCTGGCCGCAGAAGCCGACTTTCTTGAGATATTTCTGCGCCGAGAAGATGCTCACGAGAATAGCCCAGATGACGGCTGGATCTTCCTCATCATAAATATGGGAGAGCTGCGCGTTGTC
This sequence comes from Desulfovibrio sp., assembly GCA_014804915.1. GTDB lineage: Bacteria > Desulfobacterota > Desulfovibrionia > Desulfovibrionales > Desulfovibrionaceae > Desulfovibrio. Next base: position 2,245 of record JAAUYW010000088.1, read on the forward strand.
GCGGTCTGTGGCAAGCACCATTTGCGTCATGTCATTTGAGCCAATCGAGAAGCCGTCAAATTCATTCAGGAACTGCTTGGCGAGAATCGCATTCGAAGGCAGTTCGCTCATCAGGATTATCTTGAGATCGTCCTCGCCGCTCTTCAGGTTGTGCACCTGCTCCAGATATGTCCGCATTGAGCGCGCCTGTTCCAGGGTGCGCACAAAGGGCAGCATGATGCGCAGATTGCGACCGCCATAGACGCTGCGGGCCAGCTTGAACGCCTCAATTTCCCAGTCGTGGATATTGCGCGACACGCCGCGATAGCCAAGCATGGGATTTGCCTCATTGTTTTCAAACAGGCTGCCGCCAAGCAGATTGCGATATTCATTGCTCTTGAAATCGGTAGTGCGGTAGGTGATCGGCTTGCCGTAAAACGCCATTGCGAACAGGGCCAGATTCTGCGCCAGGGTCTGGATATAAAGCTCCTTGCCTGTGCGGAAGCCACGCGACCTGATAATCTCCTTGATGCTGCCGCGCAGATCGGCCAGTTCATCCATCTCTTTCTTCAGGCCAGAGCGCAGGCTGGTCTCGTCGCGCAGCCTCTGGATGCTCGTCAGGATCTTGTCAACTCCGGGCCTGTTTTTCACTTTCTCCACATGCGCGGCTATGGCGGCCTCCAGCTCGGCCCTGCGCTTCGGCGAATCCGGATCCGACGGCGAGAGCAGGGCCAGCTCATTGTCGTAGCCCATGATAATACGCACATGCTCATCCAGATCTGCCGATGTCTTCAGCACTTCCAGCCTGCGTGAAGCAAGCTCCAGATATTCATCCAGCTTGTTGTTCACTTCCCGCATCTTGCGATGCTGCAAAAGCACCTGATCGGCGCTCATGTTTCCGTCTGTCCTGGACAGCTCCGCAAGCGTTTCATTGAGACCGGTAATTTCGCCCACATAATCGCGCAGGTTGTAATTGAACTGAATCAGGCCCACGGAAAGCTGCTGGCGCATGATCTTGGAAAGCCGGTCATCCAGCTCGCGCGTCTTCGCCTCCACAATGGCGTCAATCTCGCCGCTGTCAAAAGCCTCAAGCGCCTGCGGATGCACGCCAATATTGCCGAGCATGAATTCAGCCCGCAGCAGCCCCACCTCGAATTGCGGATACTCGCGCAAGCGGGAAAGAAACAGGGCCTGGCCCACGTCAGCAAGCACAAGGCCAACCTTGGTTCTGGTTAGCGGCATTTTGGAAATATCCATCTCGCCGCCGACTTCATGCAGGGGCAGGAGCCCGCGATACACGCGCCCGCGCGTGCCATCCACAGTCACGGGCGTGCCGTCCAGGGCGCGCAGAACCTCTGGCCGCTGAATGCCAATCACAGCGGCTATGCCCAGCTCGCGCGATGTAATTGCCGCATGGCTGGTATCGCCGCCCACATCCGCCATGATCGCGGAGGCCACCCTCATGCCTGGCACCATGTCCGGATCAGTGCGCTCGGCAGCGAGCACATCGCCCTTGCCAACCTTGTTCAATTCCAGCGCCGAGCGCAAAAACCGCACTGTGCCCTGTCCTGCCCCGCGGGAAGCGCCGTTACCCTCCACAACCACTTCAGCCTGGGACGCCGCTTTCTCGTCAACCTCGCGCCTGCGCATGAAGATTGTATGCGGATGCAGCTCAAGCTCCTCGTTCCAGCGCGTTTCGGGCCTGGCCTGCACAAACCAGAGGCGATCCTTGGCATCAATGCAGAATTCCGTATCCATGATCATGCCACCGTAAGCCCTGCTCACAGCGCGCACCCCGTTTGCGACCTTTTCCGCCTGGGAGAGCGAGAGGGCCCAGCGCAGGGATTCCAGTTCCGGAACCTTGACTTCGCGCGTGCCGCCATTTTCATCATAGACAATCTTCATGTCCTTGCAGCCCATCTGGCGCACAATCACTTCATTGCCGTCGTCGCGCTGGAACACGTAAAATTTGTCCGGCGTCACCTTGCCGCCCACAACAGCCTCGCCCAGGCCATAGCTTGCGTCAATGCTTACCAGATCTTTCCTGTTTGTGCCGCGGCAGCCAGTCGCGGTATCAGCGGAAAAGGCCGTGCCCGAAACAACAGGATTGATCATCTGCATCATGCAGACTGAAAGCGAGGTATTCTCAATCGCCCATTCTTTCTTGGCATTTTCGGCAATCGAATCATCGCCGGTCTCTTCTGCCCTGGCGAGGGCGTCCAGAATCGCTTCACGCCTGTATGTCATTGAGCGCAGATTGTAGGCTGAAGCGCAGTCCCAGTGATAGGCTTCAGCCACATTGTCCGGCCCAACCATGTTCAGAAAAGTATCCTGCAAACCGGCAAAGGCCTTTTTGCGCGAATCCTCGCCAGCCGCGGAGGAGCGCACTGCCACTGGCACGTCAGGCTCGCCATTGGCTTCGCAAATTTCCTGATATGCCTTGCGCACTGCCGCATCCACTTCTGGCGGCAGCTCAACGGACAGGATCGCGCCCTGAACCAGCACCGAGCGCTTGCGCAGCTGATCAATGCCTTCCGGAGAGGTCGCGAAACCTTCCACTATGTTGTTGATGAATGTGCGCAGCCTGGTGTGGGCGCCATCCGCGTCAGCCTTGCCTGCTTCGCGAATCTGCTTGCCAATCTGGCGCACGAATTTCTGCAAAAAATCAGGATCCGTATTGATTTCCGGATCCTGCCAGTCAATGCGCCCGTATTCGCGGTCAACCACCTGACGCACAAGCTTGCCGTTCACTTTGGTCTCGTCAAGCAGCCGGTGAAACGCATCGGAGGAGATCGCGCGGAAATGCGGCGCCTGAATGCCCTCAATCTGGCTAATCAGCGCGGTATTGTAGTTTTTGCCGCCTACAAGCAGCTCGGCATCCGGGCCGATACCTACGATATCCGCGCCTGTGAGAACAAGCTTGCCATTTGCGCTGGATTTCCTGGGGGATTTCTTTTCTTCCTGGGCCGTAGTGGACGCCTGCTCTGCCATCGCTTCCTCCGCGTGAACATATAGGGCTTTAGAGATACTTCATGCTACACGCCAAATTTGAATCTGTCCAGAATTGCCCGCAGGTTTGCCGTCATGCCCGCATCAACGCTTCTCCGCAATGCGGGCAAAAGCGCGAACTCTCCAGCTCCACCGGCTTGCCACAGCCCGGATTCGGGCAAAGCCTTGGCACAGGCCCCAGCTCCACAATCAGCTCGCCCTCGCTCACGGACACCATCTGCTTGCTCTCCCTGAAATCGGCAGTCTTGAGCACGCGCCTGACCATGCCGTCAACCGGAGCGCAAACCGCCTTTTCCTGCTTCATGATTGAAACATTGAAGAGCTCCTCGCCCGCCTTGACCATATCGCCAGGGCGCACGTACATGACCCACAGATCGCCGTTGCTGGGCGAGGCCACATGATAGG